>JASLAV010000863.1 GCA_030146905.1 Lentzea sp.
CTCGCCCAGGTACGCGTCGCGCACCCGCTGGTCGGCCAGGAGCGAGTGCCCCGGACCGTCCAGAGTGGTCCTGCCGAGGTCGATCACGTACCCGTGGTGCGACAACGCCAGCGCCGCGAGGGCGTTCTGCTCCACCAGGAGGATGGTGGTGCCCAGCGACTGCAGCTCCTTGATGGTGTCGAAGATCCGCTGCGTCATGATCGGCGAGAGACCCATCGAGGGCTCGTCGAGCATCAGCAGCCGGGGCTTCGACATCATCGCGCGACCGATGGCCAGCATCTGCTGCTCGCCACCGGAGAAGAGCCCTGCCTTGTTGTGCCTGCGCTCACCCAGCACGGGGAAGAGGTCGTACACGCGCTGCATGTCGGCCTGGACGCCGTCGTCCTTGCGGACGTAGGCACCGAGCTGCAGGTTCTCCTCCACGGTCATCCGCGGGAAGAGGCGGCGACCCTCCGGCGAGTGCGAGATGCCCATGCCCAGGATGGCGTGCGCCGGCTCGTTGTGGATCGGCTTGCCCTGGAACAGGATCTCGCCGGACGCCGGACGCAGCAGACCCGAGATGGTGCGCAGGGTCGTGGTCTTGCCCGCACCGTTCGAGCCGATCAACGACACGATCTGGCCGGCCTCGACGGTGAACGAGATGTCGCGGACGGCCTCGATCGCGCCGTAGGCGACCGAGAGGTTGCGGACTTCGAGCAGCGGGCTCATGCCTGCTCTCCCTTCGCGGCCTCGACGTCGTGCTGGACTTCTTCCGGCGGCTTGCCGAGGTAGGCCTCGACCACCCGCGGGTCCGCCCGCACGACCTCGGGGCTGCCCTCGACGAGCAGTTCGCCCTGCACGAGCACGGAGACCGAGTCGCACAGCCCGAAGATGAACTTGATGTCGTGCTCGATGACGACGACGGACACACCCGTCTCGCGGATGCGGAAGATCAGCTGCTGCGTCGCTTCCGTCTCCTGCGGGTTCATGCCCGCCGTGGGCTCGTCCAGCAGCAACACCGCCGGATCCGTCGCCAACGCGCGCGCGATCTCCAGACGGCGCTGGTCGCCGTACGGGAGGTTGCGCGAGAGCTCGTCGTCGACGTTGTTCAGGCCGACGAACGCGAGCAGCTCCCGCGACCGCTCCCGTGCCGCCCTCTCACCCCGCTGGTAGGCGGGGCCGTGGAACAACGAGGCCAGCGGCCCCTGCTTCATCCGCACGTGGCGGCCGACCATGACGTTCTCCAGCACGCTCATGCTGGGGAACAGGCGGATGTTCTGGAACGTGCGGGCCACGCCCGCGTCCGTCACCTTCGCCGGGTCTCCCGGCAGGACGTTGCCCTTGAGCAGCACCTGCCCGGTGGTCGGCGTGTACAGACCCGTCAGGCAGTTGAAGAACGTGGTCTTCCCCGCGCCGTTCGGGCCGATCAGGCCGACGATCTTGCCTTCTTCGAGCGTCAGCGTGACGCCCTTCAACGCCTTGAGGCCACCGAAGACCATCGAGACGTCACGCGCCTCCAAGACCGGAGTGCTCATGCTTTCTTCGCCTCCACATGCGCCTCTTCGGCATTCTCATCGGCGCGTTCGGCCAGCTCAGCGCGCCTGTGCGCATCGGGGATCAGGCCGACCGGCCGGAACCGCATGATCAGGATCAGCGCGAGGCCGAAGATCATGAGGCGGTAGTCCTCGAAGTCGCGCAGCTTCTCGGGCAGCACGAACAGCAGCGCGGCACCGAGAACGGCGCCGGGGATCGAGCCCATGCCGCCGAGGATGACCGCCGCGAGCAGCGTGATCGACTCGAGGAACTTGAACGACTCGTACGAGACGGTGCCGTTCTTGTGGGCGAACACCGCACCCGCGAGACCCGCGAGCATGGCACCGATGAGGAACGCGAGGATCTTCATCTTGCCGGTGCGGATGCCCATCGCGCGGGCGGCGTCCTCGTCCTCGCGGATCGCGATCCACGCGCGGCCGATGCGGCTGAACTTGAGGTTCGCGAACACCGCCATCGTGGCCGCGACGAGCAGCACGATCAGGACGTAGTACAGGACGCCCGCCGGCAGCTTCACGGCGCCGATCGAGATCGACTTGTTGAACTCCGTGCCGAACAGCGACAGCGCCGGGATGCCGGGGATGGCGTTGGAGCCGTTGGTGATGCCACCGATGTCGTTCTGCGCGGAGCGGGTGAAGATCTCACCGAACGCCAGCGTCACGATCGCGAGGTAGTCACCGCGGACCCGCAGCGTCGGCGAACCGACGATGGCGCCGAAGATGCCTGCCACGACGGCCGCGACGACCGCGGCGACCGGGAACGGCAGGTGGATGCCGAAGTGCGCGGTCGCGGCACCGGAGAAGTTCGCCGCCACCAGGGCGCCGATGCCCATGAACGCGACGTACCCGAGGTCGAGCAGGCCGGCGAGACCGACGACGATGTTCAGGCCGATCGCGGTGGCGGCGTAGATGCCGATGTTCGCCGCGACCGTCATCCAGTACTCGTTGCCCGCGTCGGTGAACGGGAGCAGCAGCGCACACGCCGCCAGCACGATCACGCTGAACACGCGGTGCTGCTCGGACAGGGCCGAGAGCCAGCGGACGAACCCGACGCCGCTCAGAGCGCCGAGCACACCACCGGTGAAACCGAGGAACGACAGGAAGATCGCGCCCGCGTACGGGTTCGCGCTGCCGACGCCACCGGTGGTCAGCATCGCGGCGACGGCGTAGAGCACCGCACCGAACGACACCAGCAGCACCAGGTACGCGACCGGGGTCGAGACCTTGAACCTCCACTCGCCCACCGGCCCGATGCCGATGCCGTAGCCCGCGAGGATCGTCAGCACACCGGCGACGATGCCGACGACGCCGCCGAACGCCGTGGCACCGTCCAGGGCCGTGATGGCACCGAGGCCACCGCCCTTGACCGTGATGTACGCGGCGTTCACCACCGAGACGATGGTGAGGCCCCACCCGAACGCCCGGATGACCCGGCCCCTGGACGGAACCGGTGCGAACGTCGCGATCAGGACGAGGACGCCGAGCAGCAGGACGTGCCAGCGGAAGCCGGTGACGGCGAACGGCGCGTCGAAGAACTGCAGCGTCGACTTGTCGGGCCAGTTGCCGTCGTTGAGGGTGAACGTGACCCACGGCAGGAGCGCCGCGACGACGGCGAGCACACCACCGGCGATCGCGAACGGCTTGCCCAGGGGCGCGAGCGCGGAGCGCTTCGCCACGGACGTGGCTCCAGGAGGAGTGGACACAGTGCTCGTGCTCATGCGCGCACCCTTTCCGGCTCACCGAACAGACCCTGCGGGCGGAAGACGAGCACGAGGATCAGCACGACGAAGATCCACACGTAGTCGTACTGGGTGCCGCCCGGCATGTACTGGCCGGCCACGGTCTTGATCAGACCGATGATGAACGCGCCGATGACAGCGCCCCGGATGCTGCCGACACCACCCAGGACCGCCGCCGTGAAGGCGAAGATGCCGGTCTGGAAGCCCATGTCGATGTTGATGTTGTCCAGGTAGCCGCCGTACATGACACCGGCGACACCGGCGAGCACGGCACCGAACACGAACGTCAGCACGATCACGCGGTTCGGGTTCACGCCCATGAGCTTCGCGGTGTCGGGATCCTGCGCGGTCGCACGCATCGCCCGGCCCATCCGCGACTTGTTGATGTAGGTCTGCAGGATGACCGCGAGACCGACCGAGAGCCCGACCAGCAGGACACCGGTCCACGACACGTTGACCGGGCCGAGCGTCAGGTTGCCCTGTGGGAAGACCTTCGGGTAGGGCAGGTTCGACTTGGCGTTCGGGTAGAAGACGCGCACGGCTTCCTGCAGGAACACGGACACGCCGAGCGCTGTGATCAGCGGGGCCAGCCGGGGCGCGTTGCGCAGCGGCCGGTAGGCGAACCGTTCCATGATGACGGCGACGAGGACCGCCACCGCGATGCCGCCGACGAACATGAGCGGCAGGGCCACGGCAGCCGACTTCTTGAGGTCGTCAGGAAGGAGCGTGAACGTGGCAAGGCCTCCGTACGAGGCCACCATGAAGACCTCGCCGTGAGCGAAGTTGATCAGCTGGATGATGCCGTACACCATCGTGTACCCGAGGGCGATCAGGGCGATCAACGCACCCTGAACGACCCCGTTGGCCAGCTGTTGGAGCAGGACTGACACGACTACCTCCGTAGACGGCGGGGGCGAGCAAACAACGCCCGCCCCCGCCGTGGCTCAATCAGTGACTAGGTAGCCGTCAGCCGGTGAACTCGCCGGTCTGAACGTCCTTCCACTTGCCAGAGGTGACCGAGTAGACGGTCAGCACCTTGTTCGTGCTGTCGCCGTACTGGTCGAACTTGACCTCACCGGTGGCGCCGGAGCCGCTGTAGGCACCGACGTTGGTGAGCATGGCGTCACGCTTCGACTCGTCCCAGGCGCCGCCGTCGACGGTCTTGGCCAGACCACCGATGATCGCGTTCGCGGCGTCGTAGGAGAACGCACCGTAGGCGGCGTAGTCCTCCTTGCCGAACTTCGCCTTGTAGGCGTCGACGAAGGCCTTGGCGGTGGCCAGGGACTCGGTCGGCGCGCCGACGGAGGTGGCGAGGTCGCCTTCCTTACCGCCGAGGTCGACGAACTTCGGGTCGAAGATGCCGTCGCCGCCCATCAGCGGGACGTTGAGGCCCGCGGACGCCATCTGCTTCGACAGCGGGCCGGCGACCGGGTACTCACCGCCGTAGTAGACCGCGTCGGGGGCCAGCGCCTTGATCTTGGAGATGACACCGGAGAAGTCGGTGTCCTTCTCGCCGACCTTCTCGGAGCCGACGATCTTGCCACCCTTCTTGGTGACCTGCTTCGACAGCTCGGCCGCGAGGCCCTCACCGTAGGTCTTGCCGTCGGTGATGATGGCGATGTTCTTCTTGCCGGCCTTCTCGACGAGGTAGTTGGCCGCGTACGGGCCCTGCAGGTCGTCGGTGGTGCAGACGCGGAAGTAGTTGTCGAACTGGCGCTTCGGGGCCGTCAGGAAGTCATTGCCCCTGGTCAGCGACGGGTTCGTGTTGGCGGGCGACACCTGGGGGATCTTCTTGTCCCGCAGGATGGGCTGCACCGTCTGGGCGACCGACGAGTTCAGCGTGCCGACGACACCCACGACGTTCGGGTCGGTCGACAGCTTCGTGGCGGCCTGCGCACCCTTGGCGGGGTTGGCCTCGTCGTCCTGGGCGGACACGGTCAGCTTGTAGCCCTTGACCGTGCACTTCTTGTTCGCCTCGTCCACCGCGAGCTCGGTGGACTGGCGGATGCCGAGGCCGAGAGCGGACAGGTTGCCAGACAGCGGAGCGACAACACCGACGGTCAGAGTGCCCTTCGACGTGTCGCAGCTGCCCCCGTTGTTGCCGCCGGCTTCATCCTTGTTCGAGCCACAGGCTGCAAGAACAAGCAGCGAGGCACCGACAATCGCTGCGGACTTCACAGAGTGCTTACGCACGTGATGTCCCTCCTCTATCCCTGCTACCGGACACGCGAGATCTCCGCGCGCCGCTCCATCACCCTCTCCTGAGGGATGGCCGGAACCTAGGCGATGACTGTGACCGCAGTCATCAATGCCAATGGGCTCGTGACCATAACGCAACTCGGCGTTATGTTTTGTTTAAGGAATGTCACATCCCGTAACCTTCGTTCACTCTTTGGACGGCTGCCATAACGTGGGCGTATGACTCCGCGTGGCCGGGTGGTCGGACTCGTGTGCGCCGTCGCCGTGCTCATCGCGGCGGTGCTGATCCTGCGACAGGCCGACGGTACAACGGAAAAGCCCAGCTCAGGTGCCGTCCGACTAACACAGTACGCGGCGGATTTCGTGATTTTGCCGTCTCAACCGGCTGTGCCCGAACCACCGTCCTCCGTCTGGAGCAGTGAGGGGAGGGTCCAGTGGGTGCCCGTGCCCGGCGCGTCCGGGTACGAGGTCGACGGCCGGCTCGTCGCGTCACCCGAGATCGCGGGCTCCGGCCGGCCGCAGGTGAGGGCGGTCGACGCGTTCGGGCGGCGGTCGTCACCCCGGCGCGCCGGGGAACGCCCCGTAGACGACTCGTGGCGCCGGGCGTTCGCCGGCGGCCTGGACGACTTCGACGACACCTTCCTCGAACGCCGCTACCACCTGAGCGGCCGCCGCGGGTGCGTGAACCCGCACTCCGGCTCCGGCGGACGCCTCGTGATCGACATGCCGTGCGGGAACGACACGGCGGTGCTGCGCTCGCGGAGGCTGCTGCGGCTCGACGAGTCGGACGAGCTGGGCCGGGTGGCCGTCGTGACCGACGCCGCCGGACCGCGCGGCGAACTGGTGCTCGACCTGGTCCCCGGCACGCCGGACACGATCGCGCCCGTCCCGCCCGCGGACGCCGTCCGCGTGGTGGTGGACGACTCGGTGGCCCCCGGCACGCGCGGCGGGGGCGTCCTGCACCGGTTCGAGGTCGTGCCGACGCGCTCCGGGGTGCGCGTTCTGCGGGACGGCGCGCAGATCGCCGAGTCCCCGGTCGTTCCCCGGTGGCGTGAGGCCGCCGTGCTGATCGGCGTCACCCCTCCGCCCGCCTATCCCGGACGGGTCGAGGTGGACGCGGTCGGCATCAGCGGGCCGCTCCAGCCGGTGGACGAGGTGACCGAGACCAGGGTCGTGGCGGGGACCCTGCGCGTGCTGGACCCCGATGAGGAGGCACCGGGCATAGGTACAGCGCGTGCGCCGTTGCGCGGAGCGTCGTCAGCGCGGTTGCGCGCGACGGTGCGGATCGGTGCCGGCGGTGACCTGAACGGCCTGGTCGCGCAGCTGGGACCGGTGCGGGTGCCGATGCGGCCGGTCGTGAGCGGGTGGTCCTCCGCGCGGGACGGCGAGCTGACCGTCACCGCCGACGTCCCCTCCGGCCTGCTCGGCGAGGCGGGACCGGACGCGCTGGCGCCGTTCGTGCTGCGGATGCCCGGCGCGTCGCAGGCGCAGGTGCTGGAGAGCTACCTGGAGGTGCCGGGCCTCTCGCCGGCGAGGATGGGCAACGCTCCGCCGGAGCCCGCGCCCGTTTTGCCCGTGATGACCGCTCAGTTCATCGCTGTGGCCCCGAACGAGGCGACGTTGGGCATCACCCTCGACGCCGCCTCCGCGCGATCAGTGGCGCCTGTGGCGGGCTTTGAGGTGTACGTGGACAGCGGCCACGCCGCGACGGTGCCGATGCCCGGCGGTGTCGGTGGCCGGCACGAGCTCCGGCTCTCGCTGAAGGGCAGCCACAACGTCGAAGTCCGCCTGCGCCCCGAGGATCCGGGGCGGCAGACGGACTCCGTGTGGCTCGAACTCAGCCGAAGTTCTCGATGACGGCCTCTGCGACGGCCTTCATCGTCGTGCGGCGGTCCATGGCGGTGCGCTGCACCCACCTGAACGCCTCCGGCTCACTCAGACCCTGCTTGGTCATGAGAACGCCCTTGGCCCGTTCCACGACCTTGCGCGTCTCGAGGCGCTCGGTCAGCCCCGCCACCTCCTGCTCCAGCGCGGCCAGCTCGGTGAACCGGCTGATCGCCAGCTCGATCGCGGGCACGAGGTCCCGCTTGGCGAACGGCTTGACCAGGTAGGCCATCGCACCGGCGTCGCGGGCGCGTTCGACCAGGTCTCGCTGGCTGAACGCGGTGAGGATCACGACCGGCGCGATCCGGTTGCCCGCGATGTGCTGCGCCGCCTCGATCCCGTCGACCTTGGGCATCTTGACGTCCAGGATCACGAGGTCGGGGTTGAGCTCGGAAGCGAGCTTGATGGCCTCTTCACCATCTGCGGCCTCACCCGCCACGTCGTAGCCCTCTTCCCGCAGCATCTCCACGAGGTCGAGGCGAATGAGCGCCTCGTCCTCGGCGACGAGCACACGAGGGGCCTTGCGCGTGGCTTCGGACTGGGCCTCGGCAGCCTGCTGGGTCACCGGGGTCCTCCTGACGATCGTTCTTGCGGGCGAAAGGGCAGTCTACCGGCGAGGAGGCCCCTGATCAGGCTCGGCAGCCGTGACGGCAGACACGAACTCCTCCGGCCACGGGTAGGTCCGCATGCCCTCCTCGACGTCCTCGGCCGGCGCGTCGAGACGACGGAGCGCGATCTCCCCGGCGGTGCCGAAGTCCCGGTGACCGAGCCGGTCGCGGATCTCCGCCTCCGCGGGACCACCCGCCCACTCGACGAACCAGGCCTCACCCATCGGAAGTGCTCGCAACCAGCTCGCGTCATGCCACAGGTGTACCCGGCGCAGCAGGGCGCTCCCAGTGGCCGCTTTCGCGACCTCCTCGTCGGTGCCGCCGCCGTCGGTGTACTCCAAGCCGCGGAACTCGTGCATCCAGCGCACGTACCGCATGCCCAGGTCCCACGCCTTCTCGTCGACCCCGGCGAGCACGACGGCGGCGTCACCGGTGGTCAGCTCGGAGGACCGCCGGTACTGCCGGTGCCGCAGCCCGGCGACGCCCATGCCGAACCCGTCCTCGGTGCGCGGGAGCAGCTCGAACAGCAGCGGCCCCAGAGCCCTGCCGTTCAGGTGCAGCTTGACGGTCTCCCCCGGTTCCACCGTGCGGAACACGTGGGCGGGCCTGACGATGCTCGCGGGCGGCATCAGCTGGAGCACGCTGGCTGCGGTGCACGCCGCGAGCAGCACCTTGGCCTCGAGCTGCCGCTGGGCCTCGGTCGCCGCGCCGGGCAGCAGGCCCCCGTCGCGGACGGCGGGAACCGCCTGGGACAGGTTCTCGCCCGTGTAGGTGCGCCGCAGATCGGCGAGCTGGTCCGTGATGGACAGACGTGCCATGACAGCAGTCCTCGTTTCCGCCGCCCGGCTCGGCACGACAAGGACGCAGTGCACGCGTCTACGTGGTCGGTTCGCTTCGGCGAGCAGGAGTTGCTGAACACCGCGGCGGAGAGTGCCGCCCACTGCCGGGGAGCGGCTCCAGCCTCACGTCTGCTCGGACGCCGCTGACCACGTTACCGGATCGGCGCACCTGGTTTTCCTCACTGGTCCTCGCGTCCTTTGCGCCGCTGTTCCTCCGCGCGCTCACGGCAGCGCCGGAGGAACTCCTCGTCGTCGCGGGCACTCGCGGCAGCCGAACGCCCCGGCCTGTCGTACTCGGGAGAGGAAGGCGCACCGCGTTCGAACGCGCTGAAGCGCGCACGCCCGGTCCCCACCGGGCGACCCGCCACGAACCACGCGATCGAACCCACCAACGGGAACAGCAGAACCAGAAGAAGCCACACCATCTTCGGCAGATTGCGAACGGATCCTTCGTCGGTCGTGATCACGTCCACGACAGCGAAGATCACCAGGCCCAGCATCAGCACTCCGAACAGCCCACCGAAGTACAGCATCCCCACCCCCAGGTCGCACGGTCGCCGCACATCGTGGCACCGACCTGCGCGCCGCACCCGGCGTTTGCGGCAACAGCTCCTGAGGCACGGCGCAGACGAGGCTCAGCGCCAGAGCTGCTGCGCGACCGTTGTCCTGGCAGTGAGCAGCCCTTAGCGTCGGTTCCATGCCCAACGGTGCCGAGAGCTTGCTGGAAGTGCTGGCCGCGCACGACGTCGAGGTCGTGTTCGGCCTGCCCGGCGTCCACAACCTCGCCATCTGGGAGGCACTGCGCACACAGCCCGGCATCCGCATGATCGGCGTGCGCCACGAGCAGACGGCGGTCTACGCGGCGGACGGCTACGCACGGGCGACGGGCAGGCTCGGCGTGGCGGTCGTGACCACCGGGCCGGGTGCGGCGAACACGCTCGGCGCGACCGGTGAGGCCTGGGCGTCGGGCAGTCCGGTGCTCGTGATCGCCACGGACATCCCGTCGACGCTCAGGCGCCCCGGCGTCCACCGGGGTGTGCTGCACGAGACGCGGGACCAGAGGGCCATGTTCGTGCCGGTCACCAAGGCGTCGTTCGACGTGCCCGCCGCGCAGGAGCTGGG
>JASLAV010000903.1 GCA_030146905.1 Lentzea sp.
TCTGCCCGCCGCCGTTGCCTTCGAGGAAGATGTCCCGCAGCTGCTCGTCCATGCGGTTGTCCGACTCGAACTGGCCGACCTGCAGCGGCACGCGGTCGCTGTCGGCGTCACCGATCCCGCCGAACATCAGCTGCGGGTCGGTGAGGTATCCCTTGCGCTGCAACAACCCGTGCAGCTTGCCGAGCTTGCCCTGCATGATCCGCGGCACGCTGCCCATCGACCCCGTCACGTCGAACAGCACCGCGATCGGTGTCGAGTCGGCGTGGTCTGGCGAGTCGCGGCACTCGCGGAACCCCACGCCGAACGGGTCGAGCGCGGGGGCGGCCTTCCAGTTCTTCGCCGGCTGCGACTTGATCGAGGCGGTGTAGCCGAAGTCCGCGATTCCCTTGGCCGCGCGGAAGGTCTTCGCCGCGGCGTAGGCGTTGTCGTCCCACTTGCCGTGTCCCATGGTCATTCTCCTGTCTTGGGGAGGGCGAACGGGCGGAAGCGCCGTGCGCCGTAGAGGTCTTCGAGCAGGTCGTCGTACTCGCCCAGCAGGTCGGCGGCGTCGGGCCGCGCGGACGGGCGTTGCTGCAGGCACCCGCGGGCGAAGGCGCGTTGCCGATCTTCGTTGTCCGCCAGCAGGTCGAGCATCAGCGCGTGTGCCATGTGGACGTCCGTCGCGGCCGTGACCGGTTCGCCGGCAACGACTTCCGGCGGATAGGCGATGGAGCGGCTGGTCGCGAGGAGCCGTTGTCCTTCCTCGACGGCGAACGACCAGCCGGCCAGCACGATCCCGTGCTGTTCCGGGTGCACCATGACGTTCTCCGCGGTGACGGCACCGTGCACCAGTCCGATCTGGTGCGCGCCGGCCAACGCCTTGAGCAGCCTGCGGTGCATCCACGCGTAGTCACGGCCGTCCAGCCCATCGGGAAACGCACGCCGGACATCCGCGAGCGTCACGAAGCCGTCCAGCAGGGGATCGAGCACCGTGAAGGCACGCGAGCCCTTGGCGACGTCGCCCGAGGTGTCGAGCAGGCGCGGGTAGTAGGGACGCAGCCACTGGTGCCGGTCGGTGAAGGACTCCAACGCCCGCAACGCCTGCCATTCGCCGTGCAGCAACGGGTTGAGCGCCGGGTTGCGCACCACCTTGACCACGTGCGGTCCGTCCGAGGTGTACAGGTTGGCGATGCTGCCGACCGCGAACGGTTCCCCGACGCGGTAGACGGCGGTCCTGGTCCTCATCTCGACGGTCGTGCCGTGGGACCACTCGTGGTGCAGGCGGGTCAGGGTCGCCGACGCCGCGTGTGCCCGCGTGTCGTCCAGCCCGGCCACATCGGGGTGCAGGACCGAGGCCAGCGCGTGGTACAGGCGTCGGACCTGCTTGCGCTTGCCGGAATCGGTGGTGCGAGGACCGAACAGCTCCTCCGCCGTCGCGGCGCGTTCCACCATCTCCAGCGCCTCGGATGTCGTGACCATGGTTTGAGTCTATGTAACTCAAACCGGAAGCGCAACAGTGGCGTTCGTGAGCTGGTTCATGGTGTCCTCGTCCGCAGAGGACGGGTACCCGCCCCTGATGCGAAAGGAGGAAACGTGCTGTTCGTCGTCATGGGCTGTTCCGTGGCCTTCGCACTGCTCGTGGTGGAGGTGATCCACCGGCTGGTGCGCCGCTTCACCCACAGCGGCAAGATGTACCGGCCAGGCCAGGTGTTCGGAGCGCTCCTGGCCGCTCAGATAAGCCTCAGCGTGTACCCGATCGACGCTCCCGTGGTGCTGCACGCGCTGGGCATCGCGCTGATCCTGGCGGGAGCGTGGCTGCTCGCGGCTCTCATCAGCACCCTTGTGGACATCTCGCTGTCCCGGATCCGCACGGACGTCACGGACAACCGGCACGCGCGGCGCGTGCACACGCAGGTCACCCTGGTCCGGCGGCTGGTGCTGGTGGTCATCGGCGTGCTGGCGGTGGGCGCGATCCTGATGACGTTCCCCGGTGCGCGGGCGGTCGGGTCGACCGTGCTGGCCTCCGCAGCCGTCATCGGCGCGGTGGCGGCGTTCTCCGCGCAGTCGCTGCTGGGCAACCTGATCGCCGGGCTGCAGATCGCGTTCAGCGACGCGGTGCGGCTCGACGACGTCGTGGTCGTGGAAGGCGAGTGGGGAAGGGTCGAGGACATCACGCTGACCTACTTGGTGCTGCACCTGTGGGACGACCGGCGCCTGGTGCTGCCGACCTCGCACTTCCTGAAGACGCCGTTCGAGAACTGGACGCGCACGCAGTCGGCGCTGCTCGGGACCGTCGAGCTCGATCTGGACTGGACGGTGCCGGTCGAGGCGATGCGGCAGGAGTTGCGGTCCATGCTGGAGGGCAGCGACCTGTGGGACGGCCGGGTGTCCGTGCTGCAGGTGACGCAGGCCGTCAACGGGTTCGTGCGGGTGCGCGCGCTGGTGAGCGCGGCCGACGCCGGCAAGCTGTGGGACCTGAGATGCCTGGTCAGGGAGCACCTGGTCGACTGGGTGCACCGCCAGCACAGCAGTGCGTTGCCGCAGGTCAGGACCAGG
>JASLAV010000910.1 GCA_030146905.1 Lentzea sp.
TGCAGCGGCACGTTGCCGTCGGGCAGGTAGACGGTCTGCCCGCGCCGGCGGACCTCGGCGTCCAGCGCACCACCGGGCGTCACGAACAGCCCGAGGTCCGCGATCGCGTAGTGCACGACGAAGCCGTCACCGGACTTCTCCACGCACAGCGCCTGGTCCAGGTCCTTCGCGCCGGGCGGGTCGATCGTCACCAGCGGCAGCGACGTGAGGTCGGGGCGACCTCCCGGCGGACGGGAGACCGCCGCCTCGGCCTCTGCCAGCACAGCGGCGGGAAAGGAGGACGGCAGGCCGAACTCCGTGCGGATGTCGTCGAAGTCGAGGTCGGCACGTCCCGTGCGGATCACCGTGGAAGGCACCCGCACACCCTAGGACGTCAACCGTCGTCCGTGCCGATCAGCCGTCGTCCCCGTCGCGGAACTTCTTGTCCGCCTCGTCGGCGGCCCTGGTGCGTTCGCGGGCGATCCCCAGCGCGCGAGCCGCCGTGGCCTCGTCCGGGTAGGGCCCCATGCGGTCGGGACCCTTGCACCCCTTGCCCTGCTCCACGGTCTGGTGGGTCAGGCAGTAGTACCAACCACTCGAGTCGCTCATACGCGTTCGCCTCCCAATGGCGCCGGGAATCCCCTCGGCGGCGTTGACTGGTTGGCGTTGGCGTACTCCGACGGGATCGGGTCCAAACACGACACCAGCACCGTGCGGTCCTCGGCGTTCTCGATCTTACGCCCGGAGCGGTCCCGGTAGACCAGCGATCCGTCGGAGTCGATCTCCATGATCGCGCCGACCTCGGCGAGCTGTTCCTCGTCGAGGTCGCCGAGCTTCTCGTAGCGCGACGGCACCACCCGGTAGATCGGCCACTTCAGGTGGCCGTAGGTGCGGTGGAACTCCGCCAGCAGGTGGACGAGGTGCTGCTGCCACGGCAGCGGCATCGACTCCGCCAGCGCACGCGGGATCACCACGTACTCGGACGACACACCCGGAGCACCGGCCGGCACGTGGTCACGCACCGGTGTGCTCGACGCGGGCGGTCCGGAAGGCCTCGGGATGGGGTCGTGGTTGAACATGCAGCGCCTCCCCGCGATCTACACGCCCGGCCGGACGGCCAGCGGCATCAACTCGTGGTAGTTCCAGTTGATCTTGCTGATCTTCACCACGTCACCCGTCTGCGGCGCGTGGATGTACTCGTCGCCGCCGAGGTACATGCCCACGTGGTGCACGGTGCGCGGGTTCGACCTGTCGGTCGCCCAGAAGATCAGATCTCCTGCCTGGGCGTCGCGCACCGGGAGGTGGGCGCCGCCCTGCTCGTACTGGTCGTTCGCCACGCGCGGGATCTTCACGCCGGCCGCGCCGAACGCCTTCACGAGGATGCCGGAGCAGTCCCACGCGTCCGGGCCGTTGCCGCCCCACAGGTACGGCTCGCCCAGCTGTTCCCTGGTGAACTGGATCGCGACGCCCGCCGCGTTCGAGGCCAGCAGGAACTGGCCGGCGCCCGCTCCGCAGCCCGCCGGGTCGCTGATCTGCCCGAGCTCACCGAGCAGGAACGCCGCCATGGACTCCCAGTTGTGGTACCGGTCGGGGTACGCCGACCGCTCCACCGCCTGCGCCGAGTCACCCGGCCGCTTGTTCTCCCAGTCCGGCACCTTCAGCAGCACGTCGTAGAACTTGTTGATCGCGTAGGTCGGGTCGGTCACCTCGGCGGGCGATCCCCAGCCCATCGACGGCCGCATCTGGAAGATGCCGAGCGAGTCGCGGTCGCCGTAGTTCAACGGGCGCAGGCCCGACTCGGTCATGCCGGCCTGGATCGCGATCTGCCACGCGAGCGGCGGCAGCTGGCGCTCCTGGCCGATGGAGATGATGCGGGCGACGATGTTGCGCTGCTCGTCGTTGAGCCGCGACGCGTCGTGACGGCCCTTGTCGCCACCGCCGGCCTCCCACGGCCCGATGGCGGCGTTGCAGCTCATCCTGGCGAAGTTGCCGCCGGCCCCGGGGTTCGTGGAGTTGCTGACCACCTGCGTGACACCGGACGTCGCCACCGCGATCACGACGATCGCGAAGAGCGCACCCACCACCAACATCACGCGCATCGGTCAGTCCGCCTTCGTGTAGCTGTTCACACGCCACTTGCCGTCCGGCGCCTTGACGACCGTGATGCCCACCTTGCCGAGGTCGGTGGTGACCTCGTAGTCGATCGACGACGTCGTCGACCTCACCGCCTTGACGTCGCCGACGAGGTCGTTCGGGACGTTGCGCGGGTCGATGGTCGCCATCTGCGCCAGGAACTCGGGGGTCGTCCACTGCTCGAGCTGCTTGAGCCACTTGTTGACGTCGTTGTCCGGCGGTGGCTTGACCCAGTTCTCCGCCCACAGCTCGGCGGTGAGCTGCGCGTCGACGGCAGGCGGTGCCGCCTTCGCGGAGTTGGACGGCGCCGGTTGCTTGGTCGGCAGCGAGGCGCCGCTGGCGGGCAGCTGCCCCACCTGGGTGCCCGGCGCCGACGTCGACGGCGGAGCTGCCACGTTCTGGCCGGCGGGCTTGCGGTCGAGCATCCTGGGGATGATCACGCCGAGCGCGACGACCAGCACCACGAAGATGATGATCGAGGCGGCCAGGTGCCGCGGTGAACGCAGCGGCCATCCCCACAGCCGTCGGTACACCGCGGCACGGCCGCGGTTGGTGCGGATCGGCATCTACGCTCCCCTCGTTCCGATGAACACGTCAGCTGTTGTCCCTGACTTCGAAACCGCGCGAAGGCCGGTAGATCACGTGCACCGGGCGTCCTGCCACCACTTCCGTCTCGGCCCTGCGGGGCTCCTGCACGGGCGCGGTGTAGCCGGCGGCGCCGTTGGACCGCGACGGCACGAGCACCGCGTCGTCGACCCGGTCCCACTGCCTGTCGGTGACCGTCGGGCTGTCCACGACGCGCGACCGGGCCGCCGGCAACGCGGCGGGGCCTGATCCCGCGGGCAGCGCACCCGAGCGGACACCGGCCGAGTCGCCCCCGCCGACGATCTGACCGGACTGGGAGTCGCGGTCGAGCCGCTGCGCCGTCGCCATGACCGGGCTGGACGCCTCCGGGCGCACCCGGCCGCGGCCGCGCTGCGGCACCTCGTCGCCGCCTGCGTCGTTCTCCCGCACGGAGTCCCAGAACTCGTCCTGCGGCGTCGGGCCGGTGTTCTTCTTGCGGCCCATCATCTTCGACCAGACGCCACCGCTCATCGGCAGGACGTTGCTCGCGGAGCCGACCGACATCTCGACCATCTGCCACATGCGGCGCAACGGTTTGCCGATCACGAAGCACACGAGTGTCAGCATCAGGCCGAGCAACGTCCGCGTCAGCAGCGAGAGCCCGGTCGCGTTGAAGATCGCCTGCAGCAGCAACGCGTGGACACCCGCGAGGACCGCGAGCACCAGCACGTTGAACACCGTCACGGCGGCCGCGCGGGCGACCTTGCGCAGCAGGTCGTGGTGGATCAGCGCGACGAGACCGATGAGCGGCCCGGCGAGGGTCAGGATGCGCAGCAGCAGCTGGGCCAGCAGCACCGCGGCCTTCGCGAACAGCTGGAACAGCGAGAACGCGATGGACTGCAGCAGAGCCAGGAACCCGGCGCCGGTGCGGCTGCCGTCGGTGCCGTCGAAGTAGCCCTTCGCCGTGCCGAGCTGGCC
>JASLAV010000942.1 GCA_030146905.1 Lentzea sp.
GAGGTCGCGTACCTGCTGTCCCACTCGGGTGCGCGCGTCCTCGTCGCCGAGGACCAGGAACAGGTCGACAAGGCGCTGTCGGTGCTGGAGGACACGCCGGACCTGGAGTGGATCGTCTACGTCGAGCCCCGTGGCGTCAAAGGCCGCTACGACAACCCGAAGCTGTTGTTCTGGGACGACTTCCTGGCGCTGGGCGCACAGCACCGGGACACCCACGGCGACGAGCTGACCGAACGGATGGCGCGGACGACACCGGACGACGTCATGACGTTGATCTACACGTCCGGAACCACCGGCCCTCCCAAGGGCGCGATGCTCACCGTGGCGAACGTCGAGTTCGCCGTTCAGGTCCTGGTGGAAGGCGGCGGTTTCACTTCGCCACCGCCGTCCTCCGCCGACGTCACGCTGTCCTACCTGCCGTTGTGCCACGTCGCCGAGCGCATCTTCACGACGTGGTTCAGCGCGGCCAGCGGCGTGCAGGTCCACTTCGCGGAGTCGATCGAGACGGTGCAGGCGAACCTGCGCGAGGTGCAGCCGACGATCCTGTTCGGCGTCCCGCGGATCTGGGAGAAGGTGCTGGCGGGCGTCATGATCAGCGTCTCCAGCGCCGGCCGGTTCAAGCGGTCGGTGACGAGGTTCTGGCTCGCGCGGGCGGAGAGCATCGGCGAGACGCTCGTGCGCACCGGCGGCAGGCACACGGGCCGGAGCCGGGTGGTCTACGCGCTGGGCTGGTTGTTCTGCTTCCGCGCGCTCAAGGCCAGGATCGGCATGCGGCACGTCCGCTACGCCGCGTCCGGCGCCGCGCCGATCGCACCGGACGTGCTGAAGTTCTTCATGGGCATCGGGGTGCCCATGCACGAGGTCTACGGCATGACCGAGAACACCGCCGTGGCGACGGGGAACCGGCCGGGGCGGGTCAAGCTCGGCACGGTCGGCGAACCGCAGCCAGGTACGGAGCTGCGGATCGACTCCGAGACCGGCGAGATCCTCACCAGGCACGGCGGCACGTTCTCCGGCTACTGGCGCGATCCCGACTCCACACAACGGGTTCTGGCCGACGGCTGGCTGCACACCGGTGACGTCGGCGAGTGGGTCGACGGCACGCACGTGAAGATCACCGACCGGATGAAGGACATCATCATCACCGCGGGCGGCAAGAACATCGCGCCTTCGGAGATCGAGAACGCGCTGAAGACCTCCCCGTACATCAAGGAAGCCGTGGTGATCGGTGACCAGCGGGCGTACCTCGTGGCGTTGATCGGCATCGAGTACGAGACGGTCGGGCACTGGGCCCAGCAGCGCAAGATCCCCTACACCACCTACCGCGACCTGTCGGAGAAGGCGGAGGTCCTCCAGCTGGTGCAGACCATCGTGACCGAGGTGAACGGGAAGTTCGCCACCGTGGAGCAGATCAAGAAGTTCCGGATGTTCCCCAAGGAGCTCGACCACGAGGACGGTGAGCTCACCGCGACACAAAAGGTGAAGAGGTCCGCGCTGGGCAAGATGTTCGGCGAGCTCGTGGACTCCATGTACGGGGGTGCGTCCCGTGGATGAGTTCCTCCAGTCGTTGATCCGCGGCCTCGGCACCGGGGCGATCTACTCGCTGCTCGCGCTGGGCTTCGTGATCATCTACAAGTCGACGCAGGTGATCAGCTTCGCCCAGCCGGCGTTCATGCTGGCGGGCGCGGTGCTGGTCTCGTACCTCTCGCCGGTGGTGTCGTTCTTCGGCGCGGTGGTGGTCGCCGCCGTGGTGATCGCGGTGCTGGCGCTGGGAGTCGAACGCACGGTGCTGCGGCCGATGGTCGGCAAACCGGTGTTCGTCGTCGCGATCATCACCATCGGCGTTGACGTCGTGGTGAGGGTCGTGACCAACGCGTTCATCGGCCTCGACGTGCGCCAGGTCGGCGACCCGTGGGGCCTCACGACGGTCAACCTGCTGGGCGCGGAGGTCCAGCAGCGGTACCTGGTGATGATCGGGACCACCGCCGTCGTGACGGTCGCGCTGTTCGCGTTCTTCCGGTACTCGCGGATCGGGCTCGCGATGCGGGCGGTCGCGTACGACCAGGAGGTCGCGCTGGCGCAGGGGATCTCGGTCGGGTCGGTGTTCGCGCTGTCGTGGGCGCTGGCCGGCGGGCTCGCCGCGCTGGCAGGCGTGTTCGTGGCGACCGGTGCCGGTGTCGACCAGCAGCTGTGGATCGTGGCGCTCAAGGCGTTGCCCGCGATCATCCTCGGCGGCCTGGAGTCGCTGGGCGGCGCGGTGGTCGGCGGGCTCGCGGTCGGTGTCGTCGAGTCGCTCTTCGGCACCTACCAGGGCGATTTCGCGCCGTGGCTCGGGCCGAACTTCGGACTGGTCGCGCCGTACGCGTTGATGTTGCTCGTGTTGCTGGTCAGACCGTACGGGTTGTTCGGCAAGCGAGAGGTGGAACGGCTGTGAAAGGGCCCAAGACCATCAAGGGCAGGCCAGACCTGTACACCTCCTATGCGCAGGACATGGCGTTCCTGAACACGCGGCCCAAACGCGCGTGGACGGGCGGGCTCGTCGTCTTCGCCCTGCTGGTCCCGTTCCTCATCACGGACGACCTGCTGCAGCTGCTCGCCACCGGGTTCGTGGCGGCGATCGGCGCGATCGGGCTGAACATCGTCACGGGGTACGCGGGCCAGGTCTCGCTGGGCCACGCGTTCTTCCTCGCGATCGGTGCGTACACGGGTGCGGCGCTGAGCGGTCCCGAGGCAGGGCGGGTGATCGGGTTCGGCATCACGTCGTTGCCGATCTGGCTGCTCGCCTCCGGCCTGGTGGCCGCGTTCTTCGGCGTCCTCGTGGCGCCGGTGGCGGTGCGGCTGCGGGGTCTCTACCTCGCGATCGTGACGCTGGGTCTGGTCTTCCTGGGAGAGCACGTGTTCCGGGAGTGGACGTCGCTGACCGGCGGACCGGGCGTCGGGCGGCCCGCGGCGGTCCCCGAGCTCTTCGGCGTGCGGCTGGACAGGGACAACGCGCTGTTCACCGCGGCACAGCAGCTGTACCTGCTCATGTTCGTGCTGCTGGTGATCTTCGGTGTGCTGGCGCGGAACCTGGTGCGCTCGCGGGTCGGCCGGGCGTTCGCCGCGGTGCGCGACCGCGACCTGGCCGCGTCGGTGATCGGTGTGGACCTCACGAGGTACAAGGTCCTGGCGTTCGCGGTGTCCTCGTTCTACGCGGGTGTCGCGGGCGCGTTGTTGTTCGTGGTGAACGGGTTCTTCGACCCCGGCTCGTTCAACCTGCTGTTGTCAGTGCAGTACATCGCGATGGTGCTCATCGGCGGCGCGGGCACCATCTCCGGAGCGATCATGGGCGCGCTCTTCATCACTCTGCTGCCACGCATCACCAGGGAACTGCCCACGGTGCTGCCGTTCATCAGCGGTGACGCGACCGGAGCGGTCACGGTCTTCCAGGTGGAGGCCGTGCTCTACGGCGTGCTCATCATCGTGTTCCTCATCGTCGAGCCACGCGGTTTGTTCGGCATCTGGGTCCGCGTCCGCAACTACTGGCGCACCTGGCCGTTCTCGTACTGAGGAGAGAATCCCCATGTCTGGTAAGAGATT
>JASLAV010000948.1 GCA_030146905.1 Lentzea sp.
TTCACGGGCTGGCGGCCCGGCATCGGGCTCGCGCGGCCAGGTGGAGAGGTGAGCGCCGCGCTGGTCACGCACCTGCACCGGGACCACACCGACGCGACGGCCCTGGCCGAGGTGCTCACGGCGGGAGCACCGGTCCTCCGCCCGGCACGCGGGTACGGGGACGACGTGGACAACGTGGCGACGTTGCTGAGCGAGCGCGAGCTGGTCGAGCACGAACTGGCCGCGCAGGTGGTGGACACCTGGGACGTGCGCGAGATCGGGCCGTTCAAGGTCACGGCCGTGCCGTCGATCGACGGGCTGGGCGACCCGCAGCTGAACTGGGTGGTGGAGGCGGACGGGCAGCGCGTCTTCCACGGCGGCGACACGATGTTCCACGGCTGGTGGTGGCTGGTCGCGCGCCGCTTCGCCCCGTTCGACGTGGCGTTCCTGCCCGCGAACGGCGCGGTGGTCGACGCGCCGCACCTGCAGCCGCCCAGCCCGGTGGCCGCGGCGATGGACCCGCTCCAAGCCGCGGCGGCGGCGAAGATCCTCGGCGCCCGGCACGCCGTGCCGATCCACTACGAGGTGGAGCAGCCGGTGAAGCTGCCCGGCTACGTCGAGGTCGCCGATCCGGAGAAGGAGTTCCGGGAGCACGCCGGACCGCGCGCGCAGGTGCTGGAAGTCGGCGAGTGGCTGGACCTCGCCGCGTGAGGCCCTAGATCTCGACGCCCGCCCACGAACGGCACACCCAGCCGTCGCCGTCGGACTCCAGCACGACGACGCCGGTGTTCGGCAGCAGGTTCTCCGCCAGTTCCACCGGGACGTTGGACGCCAGCGCCAGCGCGCCCATCCTCCCGGCGCCGCCGTGGGTCACGACCACGACCGTGCCGTCCTGGCGGATCGACTCGATGGCGGCCAGGAACCGGTCCAGGACCTGCTGCCCGGTCTCGCCGTCGCCGGGGAACGGCACGTCCAGCGCGCCTTCAGCCCACTGGATCACGGTGTCGAGGTAGGTCTTGTACGCCTCGGTGTCGTTGCGACCCTCGAGCGAGCCGACCTGGATCTCGTGGATGCCCTCCAAGATCTGGACGGGCAGGCCGAAGCGTTCGGCGGTCGGGGCGGCGGTCTGCTGGGCGCGCAGGCCGATGCTCGCGTAGACGGCGGTGAC
This sequence comes from Lentzea sp., assembly GCA_030146905.1. The sequence goes on from JASLAV010000948.1 coordinate 1,148, forward strand.
GGACTCGCCCGCCAGCGAGTCGGCGAGCTCGCGGGCCTGCTTGTGCCCCAGTTCGGTGAGCGGAGGGCCCGGCATGGCCGTGTCCAGCTTGCGTTCGATGTTCGACGCCGTCTCACCGTGCCTGACCAGCAGCAACCTCACCCGCGCTCGCCCTTTCTGACAGCATCGACCCAGGAGGCGGCTGCGGCGAACTCGTCGTTGCGAGCCTCGGAGGGCTCGTGGTCGGCCTTCGGGAAGGACCCGAGGAACCGGATCTCGTGCGAGTGTCGGTGCAGCGCGGCCAGCGCGTCACCGATCCTCGGTTCTGCGATGTGCCCCTCGACGTCGATGTAGAAGCGGTACGTCCCCAGTTTGCCCTTCGTGGGACGTGATTCGAGGCCGGTGAGATTGATGCCACGCAGCGCGAGCTCGGTCAGCAGCTCTGACAGCACGCCCACGCGGTCCGGCGTGGTCACCACGACGCTCGTGCGGTCGGCGCCGGTCGGCGCCGGGAGCTGACCCGGCCGGCGCAGCAGCAGGAACCTGGTGCGCGCGTCGGGCACGTCGAGGACGTCCGTGGCGTACTCGTCCAGCTTGTAGTGGTGCACGGCCACGGGCGCGGTCACGGCGGCGTCGAACTCGCCGCGCTCCACGGCGGCGGCGGCCGCGGCGGTCGACGAGGTGGCGATCGAGGTGACGCCGGGCAGCTCGGCCGCGATCCACTCGCGGACCTGGGCCAGCGCGTGCGGGTGCGAGGCGATCGTGCGGATCTCGGTGGTGCCGGGACGCACCAGGACGCTGAACCGGACGTCCAGCACGGTCTCGGCCACCGCGACGACCGGTTCGTCGCGCACGAGGGTGTCGAGCGTGGCCGGCACGGCGCCTTCGACGGAGTTCTCGATCGGCACGCACGCGAACTCGGTCTCGCCCTTGCGCAGCGCGGCGATGGCGAGCGGGATGGTCTCGACGGGCACGAGCTCACCGGCGAACCGCATCGCGGCCTGCTCCGTGAAGGTCCCCTGTGGTCCGAAGTACGCAATGCGAGGCACCCGCTCACAGTAGAGGCGCGAATCACGCCTGTGTCAGGGGCCGAACCTGGTTCCGCAGAGACCGTTCGAACTGGAATGCTTGGGGCGTGCCCGCTCTAGCGCCTGAAATCGTGTTGTGCGCGGTCGACGAACCCATGGCGAACGCCTGGCTCGCCGTCGCGGACGGACGCACCGGAGTACGGGTGCACCGGGGGTCCGTGCTGGACATCCACGCGCAAGCCGTCGTGAGCCCCGCCAACTCGCAGGGCTGGATGCGCGGTGGCATCGACGCCGTCTACGCCACGGCCTTCCCCCAGGTCGAGAACAACGTCCGCAGCGCGGTCCTCGCGCTGCACGGCGGTGAGCTCCCCGTGGGCGAGGCGCAGATCGTGGCGACGGGCGAGACGGAGCCGGCGTGGCTGATCAGCGCACCGACCATGCGCCTGCCGGGCGAGCTGCTGCCCGTCGACACCGTCCACCCCTACCTCGCCGCACGCGCCGTGCTGCGGCTGTGGCTCGACGGACGCCTGGAGGACGGCACGCCGATCCGCCACGCCGTCCACACCATTGCGATGCCGGGGCTCGGCACCGGGGTGGGAGGCGTCGCGCCGTCCACGTGCGCCCACCAGGTGGCGGCCGCGTGGGACGAGTCGTTCAAGCCCCTCCACGTCTAGGGCCTGGATCGGTCTGTGCACAACCTGTGGACAAAGGTGTGGACACCTGTGGACTACTGCCGTGGAGCGACCCATCGTTCCAGGTCCACCTCGTCCGTGATGGGGATGCCGAACTCACCCACAGCCGGGATCTCCGGCTTGAGCTTGCGCGCCTCCCGCACGGCGTCCGGCCTCAGCGCCGCGAGCTTGAAGCCACGCCGCTGGTAGAAGCGGATCGCGTCCAGGTTGTCGTTCGTGGTCGTCAGGCGCACCCGTGAGCAGCCGAGTGTGCGCGCCTGGCGAACCGCTGCGTCGACGAGCGCGGTGCCGACGCCGCGGCCCCGCCGCAGCGCGTCGACCGTGACGATTTCGAGCTGGTTGTTCGCCACCGCGTAGGTCAGCAGACCCAGCACGTGACCCTGCCTTTCCACGAGGAAGCCCGGCAGACTCGCGGGGAAGAACACCTCACCGTGCGCGACGGCGGTGTGCGCACCCCATAGCTCGAGGACCAATCGAGCGACAACTATGCGATCTGCTTCCTCGATCGGCCTTACCGAGCCTTCTGCCATGACAAGAACTGTCTCAATCCGAGTCTCACTCAGGAACAGCCATTCGACGTACGGTGGATTCGTGCCAGTGCGCGTTTTGTTGGTTGACGATCACGAAGTAGTGCGCAGAGGACTGCGCGAGATGCTCGACGACGAGGAGGACATCTCCGTCGTCGCCGAGGCGGGTTCTGTCGGCGAGGCCGTCGTCAGGGCTCAGGCGACGCCGCCCGATGTGGCGGTTGTGGACGTTCAGCTGCCGGACGGCAGTGGTGTGGACCTCTGCCGGACGCTGCGCGACCTCGGGATCCGCTGCCTGGTGCTGACCGCCTTCGACGACGAGGAGGCTCTGGTCGGGGCCATCATGGCCGGTGCGTCGGGATATCTGCTCAAGCAGGTCCGCGGGCAGGACGTCGTGACGGCGGTGCGCGAAGTCGCGGCAGGACGGTCCCTTCTGGACCCCGCCACCACAAGCCGGGTACTCGAACGGATGCGCAATCCGGCCCCGGTTGGCCTCACCGATCAGGAACAGCGCGTGTTGGAGCTCATCGGTGAGGGCCTGACAAACCGCCAAATCGGTGAACGGTTGTTCCTCGCGGAGAAGACCGTGAAGAACTACGTGACGTCCGTGCTCTCCAAACTCGGCATGGAACGGCGCACGCAAGCGGCCGCATGGGTGGCTAAACGGGGACGGACCAGGTGAGCGTCGTCCCGTTCGGCGAACTCACGACGCGAAAATCGCCACTCGCGGACTTCGCCCGTTCGGCGAGGTGCCGCAATCCGCGTTGAGTGACGCCGGACGGGATCCCGCACCCGTTGTCCGCGACTCGCAGCAGCAGGTGCTTCTCGTCGCGCCGCACGTCGATCTGGACGTTCGTCGCCCCTGAGTGCCGCACGACGTTCGACAACGCCTCGCGCAACGCCGCCCGTGCGTCGTCGGCGTGCTTGCGCGGCACGTTCGCCAGGTCTCCGGCGACGTGCAGGCGCGGTGCGAACCCGAGCAGCTCGCCGGCTGTGCGGACCTCGGCCTTGATGGAGTCGTGCAGGTCGGCGGAGTCGGCGGGGTCGGTGTTGCGCAGCTTGCGGACGGTCGCGCGGACCTCGGCGATGGTCTCGTCGACCAGGTCGACGGCCTCGTTGATCCTGGCGCGCTGACCGGAGTCGAGGTTCTTGCCCAGCCGGCGTTCCAGCAGGCTGAGCTGCACTCCGGCGCCGTAGAGCCGCTGGATGATCACGTCGTGCAGGTCGCGGGCGATGCGTTCGCGCTCCTCGTAGACCGCGACGCGCTGCCGTGCGGTGAAGCCCTCCGACAGCACGACGGCGAGACCGGCCTGGGCGGCGAACGCCGACAGCACGTCCACCGTCTCCTGCGTGAACGGCGGCTTGTCGCGCCTGCGGTAGACGGCCAGCGCACCGATCTTGCGGTCGGAGGTGCCGAACGGCGCCACCGCGAACGGGCCGTAGCTCCGCAGCGCCTGCGGCACGTACGGGGCCGTGCGCGGGTCGTTCGTCACGTCGTCCGCCATCACCGGGACCCCGGTGCGCGCGGCCTTCGCGGCGGCGCTGCGCGGGCTGAGCACGGCGACGACCGGCTCACCGCTGGACGCCTCGACGGTCAGCGTGCCGTCGTCCTCCGCGGTGGCGAGCATGGCCAGCCCGAGGTCGGCGTCCGCGATCTCCGCGGCCGCCTCCACCACGAGCCGCAGCACGTTCTCCGGGTCTTCCAGTGCCGCCGACGTGATCTCGGTGGACGCGACGAGCACGCGCCGCGCGAGGGAGGGGTCCATGGTCCTCAACGGTATGCGGGAGTGCCGAGGTCCAGCACGAGGTCCGCCCGCGCGGCCTCATCGGGCCGGTGGGTGATGTGCAGGACCGTCCTGCGATCGCGCCTGAGCTGGTCCAGGAGCTTGCGCGCGGTCGGTTCGTCGAGGTGCGCGGTGGGCTCGTCGAGCAGCACCACGTCGGCGTCGTGCAGCAACGCCCTGGCGAGCGCGAGCCGTTGTGCCTCACCGCCCGAGACCTGGTCGGGGCGGATCACCGTGTCGAGCCGGTCGGCCCACTCCGGCAGGCACGCCCGGCGCAGGGCCTCGCGGAGGGCCTCGTCGTCGTGCTGGCCCGACATCCGCAGGTTCTCCCTCACGGTCGTGCTGACCAGCATCGGCTCCTGCGGGCACCAGGTGGCGCGCGGCAGCTCGACGATCCCCCGCTCCGGCTGCAGGAAACCCAGGAGCAGCGCGAACAGCGTCGACTTGCCGCTGCCCGACGGTCCGACGATCGCGACGTGCGTGCCGGGTTCGACGTCGAGGTGCAGGTCGCGCAGCGTCGGCTCGGTCGCGCCGGGCCAGCGGACGTCGACGTTCTCGAGCCGGATCCGCTTGCCGCGGGGCTGTTCCGGGCGTTCCGGAGCGTCGAACCGCAGCCTCGCGCTCGCTTCCCGGAGTGCTCTGCGCTGCTGGGCGGCGAGCGGCAGCGCGGCCAGCGGTTCGGCGAGGGCGAGCGGGACGAGGCCGAGCACCGGGTTGCCGCTCGTGGCGCAGACGAGGGCCGCCGCACCGGTCGCGAGCAGGACGATCGCCGTGGCCGCGCCCGTGCCAAACGCTTGCCTGCGGGTCTGCCCCGCGAGCTCGACGTCTTCGGCGTGCAGCTGTGCCAGCAGGCGGTGGTGGGCGTCGTGCGCGATGAGGTCCGGTGCGGCGGAGAGAGAGTTGATCGTGTCGCGGGCGACCTTGCGGCGCCCCCTGGCGAGCTTCGTGCTGGCCCGCCGCTCGGTCCACACGGCGACGGCAGGAGCGGCCAGGCCCGCCGCGAGCAGCAGGCCGCCGAGCACCAGCGCCGCGGCCGGGTCGATGAACGCGAACAGGATCGTGGTCGCGATACCCGCTCCGACCGCCACGATCGGCGGCACCAGCACGCGCGGCACCAGGTCCCGGACCGTGTCGGTGTCCTCGACGAGCCGTTGCAGGCCATCACGCCGTTGGGTGCGCACGAGCCGCAACCACAGCTCGGCACGCAGGTTGTTCGCGAGACGGAACGTCTCGTCGTGGGTGACCAGGCGCTCGACGTAGCGGAACACGCCCTTGCTCAACGCGAACGTCCGCACGCCCACGACCAGCACCGACAGCGTCAGGATCGGCGGCATCTCGGCGGCGCGGGCGATCAGGTGGGCGGCCAACGCGGTCAGCGCGATCCCCGCGACGGCCGCGAGGACACCCAGCCCCACGCCCTTCCACGGGATCGGCAGGCGCTTCGGGCGTTCCTGCTGGGTCTCCTCGGTGACGACCCTGGTGAACGTCTCGTCCTCGGTCGTCTCCTTCTCGCGGTGCGAGGCGAGGACGACGGCGGCCGTGTCGCTAGCTCGCTTGATCGCTTTGTCGACTTTGCGACTTGTCACCGGGTCGAGGTGCGCCGTCGGCTCGTCGAGCAGCAGCACCGTCGCGCCGTGACGGACCCTCAGCAAGGCGCGCGCGACTGCGACGCGTTGGCGTTCGCCGGTCGAGAGGTCGGTGATCTGCCGGTCGAGGAGGTGCTCGGCCACGACCTCGCGAGCGACGTCCTCGACGTCATCGGCGCCGGGGACCGTGAGCTCCAGCTCGGCACGCGGGGTGGCGGCGGCGAACGCGGGCCTCTGCGGCACGTACGCGACGTCGCCCGCGACGAGCGCGGTGCCGTCCGTCGGTTCCTGGAAGCCCAGCAGCACCTGGAACGTCGTCGACTTGCCGGCACCGCTCGCGCCTTCGAGGCGGTGGATCTCCCCCGGCCGGACGTCGAAGCTGATGCCGTCGGGAGCGAAGCCACCGCGCCGGAGAACGCGCAGGTTGTCGACGTGCACCGAGCCGCCGGGCAGCCGTGGCCGTGACGTGTCCTCGTGCTCGACGACCTCGGCGACGCGCCTGACCGCCTCCAGCCCGTCCTCGCTCGCGTGGTGGGCGGCACCGGCGGCGCGCAACGGCAGGTAGCACTCGGGTGCCAGGATCAGCACGACCAGCGCGGTCATCAGCGTCATGTCGCCGTGCACGAGCCGGATGCCGATGCCGACCGCGATCAGCGCGACCGACAACGACGCGGCGATCTCCAGCACCAGCGCCGAGAGGAACGCGATCCGGAGCGTGCCCATCGTGGCCTTGCGGTGCTGTTCACCGATCTGCCTCACCGCGCCGGCCTGCTGCTCGGCGCGGCCGAAGACGGTCAGCACCGGGAGAGCGCGGAGCAGTTCGAGGAGCTGGGCCGACAGCAGCTCGGTGACGTCGGCGGCCTTCTTGACGCGCTTCTCGGTGTACCAGCCGATCAACGCGGCGAAGACCGGGATCAGCGGCACGGTGACCGCGATCAGCACGGCCGACGGCCAGTCGGTGAAGAGGATCCACGCCCCGGCCAGCGGCGGCACGACGACGGCTGTGACCAGTGCGGGCAGGTAGCGGGTGAAGTACGCGTCGAGCGCGTCGAGGCCCTTGGTCGCGAGCACCGACAGCTCGGCCGTGCCGCGGTCGGCGATCCAGCCGGGGCCGCGTTCGAACGACTTGGCCAGCAGTTGGGTCCGCAGCTCCTCCTTCGCACCGGCGGCGGCACGGGCTGCGGCGCTTTCCGTCGCCCACGACAGGCCGGCGCGGGCGAGGATTGCCACGGCGAGAAGCGGAAGGCCTTCGCGGGTCGTGATCACCGAGGCGAGCGCGACGGCCTGGGCGACGAGCGCCAGGGCGTTGAGGAACGCCAGCGCGCCCACCCCGACGAGGGCGCGCCTGGCGTTCCCGGAGAGCTGGGGCAGTGCTCCCAGCGGGCCTCGCTTCATCAGTGCGCTGTTCCTTCTCACTGCGCTGCCGGAATGTGCTGAACACCGATGCGCTTGCGGAAGACCCAGTAGGTCCAGCCCTGGTAGACGAGCACCGCGGGCGTGCCGAACGCGGCGACCCAGGTGATCACCTGCAGCGTGTACGGGCTGGAGGCCGTGTTGGCGATCGTGAGCGACCAGGCGTCGTTCAGCGTCGACGGCAGCACGTACGGGTAGAGCGAGCCGAACAGGATCGCGACGCTCGCCGCGATGGCGAGCCCCATCAGCGCGAACGACTGGCCGTCGCGGTTCGCGAGCAGCCGCCACATCGCGGCGGCGAGCACCAGCACGACCACGCCCGCCCACAGCCCCGCGACGATCGCGAGCAACGCGACCAGCGGCAGCAGTGCCACCGGCGCCAGCGTGATCGCGACGCGCCGGGCCCGTTCGCGGATCTCGCCCTCCGTCTTCAACGCGGTGAACACGGCGCCGTGCACCAGCGCGTAACCCGCGAAGGCCAGCGCGCCGACGATCGTGTCGAACCGGATCGCCGCGAAGACGGAGCCCACGCGGTCGCCGTTGGCGTCGATCGGCAGGCCGAGCACCGTCGTCGAGATCAGCAGGCCGACGCAGAGGGTCGCGATCCACGAACCGGCGACGATCGTGAAGTCCCACGCCCTGCGCCAGCGCGGGTTGTCGACCTTGCCGCGGTAGTCGAACGCGACCCCGCGCCCGATCAACGCGACCAGGAACAAGGTCAG
>JASLAV010000979.1 GCA_030146905.1 Lentzea sp.
CTTCCGCTGGTGGAACAGCTCGGTCTGGCGTGCCGCGGAGCCGTTGTTCCACGAGTCGAGGCGCAGGACCTTCTGGCCGTCGACGGTCGGGAACGTCACGCGCGAGGGGTCCCACTCGGCACCCGGCACGCCGGGGCCGCCGGCACCCGAACGGACCGTCCAGCCGCGCTGGCCGATCCGCGAGTCGCTCGAGCTGTTGTAGGCGAAGTCGTCGAACATCTTGGGGCCGTTTGGGTTCTGCGGCGTCGACGTGGTCGTCGTCGTGGTGGGCGCGGTGCCGCCGGGCGCGGTTCCCCACAGCAGCGTGCTGCCGCGGTGCACCGTCACCTTGTTCCACGCCGAGTAGGTGCTCTCGCCGCGGAACGAGTAGTCGTCGGTCTGGGTGATCGGGCTCCAGTTCGTGCGGTAGAACCGCAGCTGGAAGTCGCCGGAGTCGGCGCCGGGGTTCAGCGTGCCCGCCCCGGAGGTGAAGCCCACCTCCAGGTAGCGGTCGGCGGGGCCGCCGGTCAGGGTGCCGAACTGGCCGGTGACGTTGCCGCAGCCGCGCACCGCCCACGAGCAGGCGAAGCGGTAGCCCACGTCCGGGGTTTCGCTCTTGAAGTAGTAGCGGACCTTGATGTCGGACAACGGCACGCTGGTGGTGCCGTTGTTGACCAGCTTGAGCCACGGCTCGACCTGGTCTGCGGTGGCACCGGACGCGCTGGTCCGGTACTGGGCGGTGATCGCGTCGGCCGCGAAGGCACTGGGTGCCACGGCGAGTGCGACCACGGACAGTGCCGCGCAGGACGCGGCTATGAGCGCTCGCAAGATTCTCTCCTCGATTCGGCAGGGACGGACAGTTCGGCGAGCCTGGACGAGTGGAGGCGCATCCTGGTGGTGAAGCCCTCCCACTCGGGGCGCTGGGACCAGAGGGTGTCGGCCAGCGCGATGAGACGGGGAAACGCCATGTACTCCAGGTGTTCTCTCGTGCGGACGTGTTCGGTCCACAGCTGGCACTGGGCACCGAGCACACCCTCGGGCAGCGGCACGTCGTAGACGTCGCGGGTGGTCACGACGAACCCGGGCTGGCCGGGTGGTTCGTGCGGGCCGTCCGACCGCGGGTAGTCGAGGTAGGTGGAGGTGTGCGGGGCCATCACCACCGGCTGGCCCCGTTCCAGCGCGGCGGCGGCCTGGGTCTCGTCCTTCCACGGCATCACGACGGCGCGGGGGTCGCCCGTCGGTTCCCACGCCACCGGGATCCGCCCGCGGTCGAGCAGGTACTCGCCCGCCTGGCGGAGGAACTCGTGGTGCACGTCCACGGGCAGCAGGCACTCGTCGCCGCCGAGGTGGACGTGCTCGCCGGGGAAGATCTCCACCACCTCGGCCAGGACCTCGCGGATGAAGCCGAGCGCGTGCAGGCCGAACGCGGCATCGCTGATGCCCCAGCGGGTCCAGACGGGCAACCGGCCGGGTGTGAAGCCCAGGCCGGGGTAGGCGGCGAGGGCCGCGCGGGCGTGGCCGGGCATCTCGATCTCCGGCATGACCCGGACACCGCGGTCGGCCGCGTACGCGACGAGCCCCTCCAGTTCGCCGCGGGTGTAGGTGCCACCGTGTGGTGTGCCGTCACCGTTGGTCTCAGTGCGCCAGCCGCCGACCGAGGTCAGCAGCGGGTGACTCGGCACCGGCATGCGCCAGCCCTGGTCGTCGGTCAGGTGCAGGTGCAGGACGTTGAGCTTGTGCAGGGCCATCAGGTCGATGAACCGCCGCACCACGTGCACCGGCTGGAAGTGGCGTGCGACGTCCAGCATGAACCCGCGCCACGGCAGCCGCGGCACGTCGCGGATGTCGACGCCCGGCAACGTCCAGTCCACGTCGGACACGCGGCTCGGCCGGAGCACCTCCGCCGGCAGGAGCTGGCGGATCGTCTGCACGCCGTGTGCCAGACCGGCCGCCGTTCCCGCGCGCAGCATGACGCCGTGCTCGTTGACGGTCAGCGCGTAGCCTTCGGCCCCGAGCCCGACGAGCTTGGCGTCGAGCGCCATCAGCACCTGGCCGTGGCCGGTGATCGGCAGCGGCAGCCCCGTGGCCGGCCGGAGGAGGCCGCGCAGCAGCCTGGCCGCCTTCTCCGCGCCGGGTGTGACCCGCACGCTCGTACCCGCGTCGAGCGTGAAACCCCTGCTGCGCCGCACGATCCTGCTCGGCAGCGGAACGATCACCCCTTCACCGCCCCTCCGACGATGCCGGTCGTCACCCGGCCCTGCAGCACGACGAAGATCAGCAGCACCGGCAGCATGAACAGCGTCGAGGCGGCCATCGTGGCGCCCCAGTCGGTGCCGAAGGTGTTGTTGAACGAGGACAGCCAGACCGGCAACGTGCGGTCGTCCTGGTCCTTGATGATCAGCACGTTGGCGAAGGCGAACTCGTTCCACGCGGTGATGAACCCGAACAGCGACGTCGCCAGCAGACCCGGCGCGAGCAGCGGGAACACGATCTTCCTGAACGCCTGCTCGCGCGAACAGCCGTCGACCTGCGCCGCTTCCTCCAGGTCGACCGGGATCGCCGCGAGGAACCCGCGCAGCGTCACGATCGTGAACGGCAGCGTCATCATGAAGTACACCAGGGTGAGGATCCAGAGCGTGTCGAGCATGCCGGTGTCCCTGGCGATCACGTAGATCGGGATGAGCAGCGCCTCCCACGGCGTCATCTGCGCGACGAACACCATGAGCACGAACGCCTTGCGCCCCCTCCACCGCAGCCTGGCCACGGCGAACGCCGCGAGCATCGCGACGAGCAGCGCGAGCAGCACGGCCCCGCCCGCGACCAGGAGGCTGTTGCGCCAGAACGAGAAGAACCCCTTGGCGGCGATCGCAGTGCCGAAGTGCTCGAACGTGACCGAGAGCGGGAAGAACGTCGGTGTCGCGCTCTGGATGTCCTTGGTGGGCTTGAACGCCGTGAGGACCATCCAGTACACGGGGAAGACGGAGAGGACGAACACGACGAGCGCCGCCGTGGTGCGGAAGATCCGGCCGATCACGTTTCCTTCTCCTGCCGGTAGAGCTGGCGGAAATACGCCAGCAGCGCGAGCACGAGAAGCAGCACCATCAGCATCGACACCGCGGCGCCGAGGTCGTAGCGCTGCAACGACTGCGCGACCTGGAACGCGTAGACCGGCAACGTCGTCGTGGCCTGTCCGGGACCACCCTGGCTGATCACCCAGATCTGCACGAACGACTTGACGACCCAGATCACCTCCAGGCACGCGATCAGGCCGAACATGGCCCGCAGCATGGGGAACGTGATGGTCGAGAACACCCGCCACGCGCCCGCGCCGTCCATGCGCGCCGCCTCGTAGAGCTCCTGCGGCACGGTGATCATCGCCGCGTACAGCGACAGCGCCGCGAACGGGATCGACTGCCACACGATCAGCGTCACGAGGATGCCGAACGTCGCCCCGCCGTCGGCGAACCACGTGTAGTCGCGGTACTCCTCGAAGCCCATCGCGACCAGCGCCCAGTTCACGACGCCGAGCCGGGACTGGAAGAGCCACTGGAACACCGTGGTCGCCGCGATGATCGGCGTGGCCCAGGTGAGCACCAGCCCACCCATCACGAGGAACCTCAGCCACCTGCCCAGCCGGACGAGCAGCAGCGCGACCAGGGTGGACAGGACCATGATCAGCACCACGTTGATCGCGGTGAACCACAACGTCCTGCGCACCACGGACCAGAACTGCGGGTCCGACAGCACGCTCACGTAGTTCGCGAGCCCGACGAACTTCGCCTCGCCGCGCACGAGCTGCGGCAGCCCGAACTCCTGCAGCGAGATGATCACGTTGCGCACCAGCGGGTACAGCAGCAGGTACGCGGTGGCGAGCAGCGTGGGCGCGATCAACAGGTACGGCAGGACCGGCCGTCGGCGGCGCTTCGGGGTGGCCGGTGCGGTCTCCCGCACCGGCCGTTCGGCGACGAGCGTCATTTGCCGGAGTTGAGGGCTTGGGTGATGACCTCGTCGGCCGCCGCGGCAGCTGCCTTGGGATCCGCACCGGTCAGGACGGCGGTCTGGAACTCCTTGATCGGGTTGCGCGCCTCGACCGCCGCCCAGTTCGGGGAGTTCGGGGTGGCGCGCCCGTTGGCCGCACCGGCCGCCATCGCCGCCGTGCCGGGGTCGTCGCCGACCGAGGCCGCGAGGGACTTGCGGTTCGGCACGTAGTTCATCGCCTTCGCGAGCTCGACCTGCCACTTCTCGCCGGCCAGCGCCTTGACGACCTGGTAGGCGCCGTCCTGGCGTGAACTGGCCAAGGGGATGATCAGGTCGGAGCCACCGGTGAACACCGCGCCGGGCTCGGCCGCGGTCTTGCCGGGGATCGGGAAGAACCCGATCTTGCCCTCCAGCTCCGGGTTCGCCTTCGTGACGAGCTTCGCCGCGCCGGGCACCGCGATGAACTGCGCGATCTTGCCGCCCGCCACCACGTCGGTCTGCTGCGGCTTGGCCTCGTCGGAGTCCTTCGGGCCGTCGCCGAGCGCCTGCAGCCTCTTGTAGAAGTCCATGCCCGCCAACGCCTCCGGCGTGTTCAGCGAGCCCTTCCACCTGCCGCCGTCCTGCTCGGCGAGGTCACCGCCCTCGTCCCAGACGAATCCGGAGAGCGTGTACCAGTTCTGGCCCGGCAGGTAGATGCCCTGCTGGTCCCCCTGGTCGAGCTTGGTCGTGGCCGCGAGCCACTCGTCGCGCGTCTTCGGCGGCGTCACCCCCGCGGCTTCGAACAGGTCCTTGCGGTAGATCACGACCCGGTTCGCCGCGTAGAACGGGACGCCGAACTGCTTGCCGTCCACCGCGCCCGGTTCGCTGAGGCCGGGGATCCAGTCGTCCCCCTGCAGCTCGGCCTTCTTCTCCGACAGGTCGGTGACGCCCTTGCTGGCGACGTACTGGGCGACCTGGGTGTTGCCGACCTCGATCACGTCCGGCGGATCGGTACTGGCCAGCGCACTCGTCACCTTCTGCGTGATCCCGTTCCACTCCTGGATCTGGATCTTCACGTCGAGGTTCGCGTGCTCGCGTTCGAACTCGCTCTCGAACTTCGACACGAACTCGCCGGTGGCCGTGTCCTTCATGAGCCACACGGTGATCTCCTGCTTCTCATCACCTCCCGCGGAGGTGCCGCATGCGGACAGCGCGAGCGCCAGGACGAGTAAGGCAGCGGAGCGCGACACGACTCACCTCTCGCTTGGATATGACCAATTGGTCAGGTCCGGTGGAGTGAGGTAGAAAGTGGCACAGACCAATTATCTGGTCAATACCCAGCTTGGACGCATGAGTGCGCTCTTGATCTCCAACCGACTGGTTACTTACCAGTGGTATGTCACACTGGCCGCCGACGATGCGGAGGGGTATGGGCGAGGCGATACTGAAGCGCGAGCAGGTCCGCGACTACCTGCTCGAACTCATCGAGACCCACCCGGCGGGGGCCCCGATCCCCGCGGAACGCGTGCTGTGCCAGCAGCTCTCGGTGTCCCGCCCCACCGTGCGCTCGGCCGTGGACGAGCTCGTCAACACCGGCCTGCTGGTCCGCCAGCACGGCCGCGGCACGTTCGTCGCGAAGGCCAAGATCACCCAGGAGATGGTGTCGGGCACCGGCTCCATGTCGCTGCCCCGCGCCTCGGGCACCTGGGAGAGCAGGGTGCTCGAACACGCCCGCGTCCCGGCCGGCGCACGGGTGGGCCGCCGCCTGCACATCTCCCCCGCCGCCGAGATCCACTACATCGCCCGGCTGCGCCTGGTCGACGGCGAGCCGATGGCGGTGGAGCACCTGCACGTCCCCGCGGCCATCGCACCCGAGCTGACGTTGCACGACATGGAGTCCGGCGACTTCTACGACCGCCTGCGCGAACACGGCGTCCACGTCAGCGAGGCCGTGCAGTCGATCGAGCCGACCGTGACCAACGAGTCGGAGGCGTCGATCCTCGGCGTGCCGGTGTTCGCCCCCGCGCTGCTGTTCGAGCGGCTGACCACCGACGCAGGCGGACGGCAGGTCGAGTACGTGCACTCGATCTACCGGGGTGACCGGTACCGGATCGTGTCGCGGCTGAAGCTCGGGAGCTCGTCGCGCAGCACCGTGGACGTGCAGGCGCGGTTCGGCAACGACCCGTTCTGACCGCGGCACAACGACCTTGGCGCTGTGGCACCTCGACGTCGAAGGCCGCTAGAGCAGCCTGGCCTGCTGACCGTCGATGAAGTTCTGCGCCCGCTCCAGGGTGTGCGAGGCGTAGGTCCCGCTCGCACGCGCGTCCAGCAGCGCGCTCTGCTGCGCGTCCGTCAGCATCCGTTGCAGCTCCTGGTGCTGGCGCAGGCGGCTGTCCGAGCTCTGCTCGACCAGCATCCTGTCGACGTTCTGGCTCATCGCGGCGGTGCGCTCGCGGATCTTGTCCAGGATCTCGGGGGCGAACGGCTCGCCGTTCTCGCGGCGCAGCTCCGGGTTCGAGACCACCACCCGGGTCGCGGTGATCAGTTCGGCCGCCAGCCGCGCGTACTCGCGGCGTTCGTGCTCCTCGTCGTTGCCGCGGATGCCCAGCCACCGGATCACGAGCGGCAGCGAGCCGCCCTGCACGACCAGGGTGACGATCGCGACCGTGAAGGCGATCAGGATCAGCTCCGGGCGGTGCGGCAGGCCGGTGGGCAGCGTCTGGGCCGCCGCCAGCGTCACGACGCCGCGCATCCCCGACCACGCCAGCACCGCGCCGCCGCGCCAGCCGAGTCCCTCGCTCGCGTAGAAGGCCACGTCGGCCTGTTTGCGCTGGATCGCACGGACTCCACGGTCGTAGCGCTTGTCGTCGCCGGAGCTGGGGCCTCGTGCGGTGAAGCGTTCGAGGAAGGTCGCGATCTTGTCGGTGAAGGCGTCCGCACGGCGTTGCTGGCGGCGCAGCATGGCGACCAGCGGGATCATGAACGCCGCCCGCAGGACGACCAGTGCCAGCGTCGCCAGCAGGCCGAGCGCGAGCGCCCGTCCCAGGCCGTCGTCCTCCACGTCGCCGACCACCGAGGTGAGCTCGAAGCCCATCAGCAGGAAGACGCCGTTCTCCAGCAGCAGCTGGATCGTGCGCCAGTTGGTGCGTTCGGAGATGCGGTCGTGGGCGGTGAACTTCCGGGCGCTCAGGTGACCGGTGACCAGGCCGGCCACGACGACGGCGAGCACGCCCGACGCGTGCACCTCCTCCGCCGGGATGAACGCGAGGAACGGCACCACGTAGGAGATCGCGGTGGTCAGCACCGGCTGCCCCTGGATTCGCGACCTCACCCACACCGACACCAGACCGACGACGAGCCCGATCACCACGCCCACCGAGACGGCGAACGCGAAGTCGCCGAGCGCGCTGCCGAACGTCACGCTGGCCGTGATCGCGACAACGGCGGTGCGCAACAGCACCAGTGCGGTCGCGTCGTTGACCAGTCCCTCGCCCTCCAGGATCGTGACGAGCCGCGGCGGCAACCCGAGCCGCTTGCCGATCGACGTGGCGGCCACCGCGTCCGGCGGGCTGATCACCGCACCGAGCGCGAGGGCGGCCGCGAACCCGATCTCCGGCAGCAGCCACCAGATCAGCAGGCCGGTGCCGAACGCCGACACCGCCACCAGCAGCACCGACAGCGACCCGATGGTCGTGAAGTCGCGCCGGAAGTCCACGACCGGCACGTTCACCGCCGCCGAGTACAGGATCGGCGGCAGCACGACCGTCAGGATGAGCTCCGGTGCGACGGCGACGTGCGGCGCGCCCGGCAGCTGGCTGCACGCCATGCCGACGAGCACGAGCAGCACGGGCGCCGCCACACCCAGCTTCGGCGCGAAGTACGACACCGCCACGATGATCAGCACGCCCGCGACGGCGAGCAAAGCCAGTTCCTGCATGACGTGCAGTTTGTCCGATCGGGACGGATCTTGCCCGTCAGCTCCGCGGCGGGTCGGCCGGCAGCACGTGACGGCCTTCGCGATCGGTGCTCAGGCACAACGAGCAGATCTCGCCGCCGACCGCGCTCGCCGCCATGTCCGGCCTCTCGTACGGCTCTGAGCACACCACGCAGTCGTACCGCGTCCCGCTGGGGTTGCCGTCCGCGTCGAGCAACGGCTCCTCGATGCCGTCACCGGTGCGGCGCAGGTAGAAACGCCCCCGCGTCAGGACGGCGAGCAACGGGGCGAGCACGATCGGGATGCCGACCGCGACCAGCGGCGAGTAGGGCTGGATCGCCGCCCCGAACAGTCCGAAGTAGACGGAGATGGACAGGATCGACGACGCGAGGAACGACCCGACACCGACCGGGTTGACCGCGTACAGCATGCCCCGCCGGAACTCCGGCTGCTTCGGCGACAGCTTCAGCAGGTACTTGTTGACCGCGATGTCCGTCGCGACGGTGACGACCCACGCCATCGCGCAGTTGGAGTAGAAGCTCAGGATCTTGTTGAGGAAGCTGAACATGTCGGCTTCCATGAGCACCAGCGCGATCGCGAGGTTCACCAGCACGAACACCAGCCGGCCGGGGTAGTGCTTCGTGACGCGGGTGAACGAGTTCGTCCACGCCAGCGACCCCGAGTAGGCGTTGGTGACGTTGATCTTCACCTGGCTCAGCACCACGAGCACCA
>JASLAV010001067.1 GCA_030146905.1 Lentzea sp.
CGCTGAGCGCCGCGGACCTCGCCACCGCCGTTCTCACGGAACTGGTGCGCCGCACGGGACTGCGGGAGGGCGACGTCGACGACGTCGTGCTCGGGCAGGGCTATGCCAACGGCGAGTCGCCGGCGATCGGCAGGATAGCCGCGCTGGACGCGGGCCTGGGCACCGGCGTTCCCGGCATCCAGGTCGACCGGCGCTGCGGATCGGGGCTGCAGGCCGTGCTCTACGCGGCCGGGCAGGTCGCGACCGGTGCGGCGCGCGTCGTCGTGGCGGGTGGCGTGGAGTCGATGTCGCAGGTCGAGCACTACGCGCTGGGGTTGCGCACCGGTGTCCGCGGTGGCGGTGTGCAGCTCGCCGACCGGCTGGACCGGGCCAGGGAAACCGCCGGAGGCCGGTTCCACCCCGTGCCCGGCGGCATGATCGAGACGGCCGAGAACCTCCGCCGCGAGTACGGCATCTCGCGGGAGGAGCAGGACGAGCTCGCGGTGCGGTCCCAGCGGCGGTGGGGCGCCGCCGACGAGGCGGGGCGGTTCGCCGACGAGCTCGTGCCGGTGACCGTTCCCGGACGGCGCGGCAAACCGGATGTCGTCGTCGGCAGGGACGAGCACCCCCGCCCGGACACCACGCTCGACGACCTCGCGGCGTTGCGCCCGGTCAGGCTGAAGCTCGATCCCGGCGCGACGGTCACCGCGGGCAACGCCAGCGGTCAGAACGACGGCGCCGCCCTGTGCGTGGTGACCACCCGCGACGAGGCGGAGAAGCGCGGGCTGCGGCCCTTCCTCGCGCTCAGGTCGTGGGCCGTCGCCGGCGTCGGGCCGGAGGTGATGGGCATCGGGCCCGTGCCCGCCACGGCCGCCGCGCTCGACCGTGCGGGACTCACCTTGGGCGACGTGGACGTCATCGAGCTCAACGAGGCGTTCGCCGCTCAGGTGCTCGCCTGCCTGCGCGAGTGGAAGCTCGACGCGGGCGACGAACGGCTCAACCCCAACGGTTCCGGCATCTCGCTCGGGCACCCGGTGGGCGCGACCGGTGCGCGGATCCTCGCGACGCTGGCGCACGAGATGCGCCGCCGCGGCAGCCGTTACGGGCTGGAGACGATGTGCATCGGTGGCGGCCAGGGCCTCGCCGCCGTGTTCGAGGCGGTGCGCTGATGGGCCTCGACAAGGTGGTCCCCAGTCCGGCGGAGGCCGTGGCGGGCATCCGTTCCGGCGCGAGTGTCGCGGTCGGCGGGTTCGGGCTGGCGGGCATCCCGTGGGTCCTGATCGAGGCCCTGCTGGACCAAGGCGCCGACGACCTCACGATCGTGTCGAACAACTGCGGCGTGGACGGCGCCGGTCTCGGCCTGCTGCTCGAACAGCACCGGATCAGCCGGGTGATCGCGTCCTACGTCGGTGAGAACAAGGAGTTCGCCCGCCAGTACCTCGCCGGTGAGCTGACCGTGGAGCTCACTCCACAGGGGACGCTCGCGGAACGGCTGCGCGCGGGCGGATCCGGTGTCGGGGCGTTCTTCACGCCCACCGGTGTCGGCACGATGGTGTCCGAGGGCGGCCTGCCGTGGCGCTACCACCCCGACGGCACCGTCGCGGTCGTCTCGCCGCCCAAGGAGGTCAGGACGTTCCACGGCAGGGAGATGGTCCTGGAGGAGTCGATCGTCACCGACGCCGCGCTCGTGCGGGCCGCGGTCGCCGACCGCGCGGGCAACTGCGTCTTCCACGCCGCCGCCCGCAACTTCAACCCGGCCGCCGCGATGGCAGGCCGGTTCACCGTCGTCGAGGCGGAACGCGTCGTCGAGACCGGCGGGATCGACCCCGACCACGTCCACCTGCCCGGCGTCTTCGTGCAGGCCGTCGTCGCGCTCACCCCGGACCAGGCCGCCCGCAAGGACATCGAGAAGCGCACCACCCGCGCCCGCGGGGAGGCGGACTGACATGGCTTGGACCCGCGACCAGATGGCCGCCCGCGCGGCGCTCGAACTGCGCGACGGCGAGTACGTCAACCTCGGCATCGGCCTGCCCACGCTCATCCCGGACCACCTGCCGGCGGACTCCACCGTGACGCTGCACGCGGAGAACGGCATCCTCGGCGTCGGCCCGTTCCCCCACGACGACGAGGTGGACCCCGACCTGATCAACGCGGGCAAGCAGACCGTCACCGTGCTGCCGGGCGCGTCGTTCTTCGACTCCCCCACCAGCTTCGCGATGATCCGCGGCGGCCACATCGGCACGGCGGTCCTCGGCGGCATGCAGGTCTCCGCGCACGGCGACCTCGCCAACTGGATGGTGCCCGGCTCGGTGGTCAAGGGCATGGGCGGCGCGATGGACCTCGTCAGCGGCGCCCGGCGCGTGATCGTCCTGATGGAGCACACCTCGCGCGGCGGCGACGCCAAGCTGGTCGAGTCCTGCACCCTGCCGCTGACCGGACGCCGCGTCGTCTCGCGCGTCATCACCGACCTCGCGGTGCTCGACGTCGCCGACGGCGCTTTCACGCTCGTGGAGCTGGCTCCCGGCACGTCCCGCGAGGAGGTC
>JASLAV010001125.1 GCA_030146905.1 Lentzea sp.
GGTTACGATCCTTCGACGCCGGGCGGAGTGCCGTAGGGTTTTGACGACCCGCTGTTGTCCAGAGCGTTCGGGCCGGTTGAACTGGTGTTCACCCGGCCCGAACGTCGTTGAGGTGCCGGCTCTGCTCCAGCAGTCCCTGCATCTCGGTGATCTCGGCCTGCTGCGCGGTGATGATGTCCTGCCTGAGCCTCTTGCTCTCGGTGTTGCTGCCCTTGTCGAGGTGGGTCTTGGCCATGTCGATCGCACCCTGGTGGTGCTTGATCATCATTTCCGTCCACCTGCGGTCGAACCCGGCGCCCGTGGCGTGACCGAGCTCGGCCATCTCGTCGGCGGTCATCATGCCGGTTCCGGGGCTCGTAGCAGCGCACGGAACCGTCAGCCGAGCTGGATCCCGGCCAGCGTCGAGTCGGCGCCGACGCAGACGAACGGTCGACGTAATGGATCGCCGGCCACCGCGTCCGCCAGTGCCGCGGCTGCGCTGTGCCCGTTCGCCAGCGCCCGGTGGAAGTCTTCCATCGTGCGACGCGCGGCCAGTTCGCCGACGTTGTTCACGGCGACGACCACCGTGCTGGTGCCGACGCTGAGCAAGGCGCCCGCGAACCCGAGCAGGTCGTCATCGGGGCGGATGTCTTGCAGGGCCAATCCGCACGCCGCGAGCACGACCTGCCGCGGTGGTGTGCCGAGCCGGCCGAGGTGGTGCGCGAACAGCGGCGCGTCGGCCAGTTCGAGTCGTGAGAACAACGCGTTGTCCGGCTCGTGTTCGCCGTGTGCCACCACGTGCAGAAGGCCGCAGGTTGGCAACGCGCCGAGCACTGTCATGACCCTCGCGTCATCACCGCGGAACGTGACCGCACTGCGGTGCCACTTGGTCAATCGTTCATCGGCGGCCGCCGCGCCGACACCGGGACCGACGACCACCACGACGCCGTCAGGCGCGCGTTCGTCCTCGGCGGCCGTCAACGCCCGCAGCCAGGCGGTCGCTGACGGCGCCACGACGACCGGACGGCCGCGCAGGCCGGGCAGGCTGCCCCACGGCACCGCGTACAGCTGCCCCACGGGAACGATCGCGAGGTCGCGTTCCTCGATGATCGGCAGCAGCGGGCGGATCAGATGTGCGTTCAGCCGGTCCAGCATGCGTCGAGCGGACTCCGCGATCACTTCGGCGAGCGGAGGCGGCAAGTGGTCTGGTGCCAGCGCCGCCTGGTCGGAGCGGAGGAGGCGCACGGTCTCGATCACCGCCGATGCCCGGCCGAGCTTGACCAAGTGCTCCTCGCCTGCGGCGACCACCACCGCGGCCAGCACGTCCCCGGAGATCGCGAACTCGACCAGTGCGCAGTCCTGCAACGCTTCGGCCAATCCGCCGACGCTGATCAGCGCGTTGGAGCCGGCGCACGTCGTCGACCACCACCCGAGGTGGCTGACCCGCTGCAGCGCGATCTCGTGCTGTTCGGCCAGTCCCGCTTCGACCGGTCCGTTGACGCGTTGCGACTGCAGGGTCCGGGTGATGCGGATGAACTCGTCGACCGCGTCCGCCACCGCGGGATCGGACGAGCTGACCGGCTGGTGGCGGTGCAGGTGGGCACGTGCGCGTTCCAGCCACGTCAGCACCTCTTCCGCGGGGTGTCCTCTGCGGAGAGCGAGCTTCACCGCAAGGTCGCCCAGTTCGCGCGCGAACAGCACAGCGCCGCGAACCAGATCGGTCGCCCCGTAGCGGTCGAACGCGGCGAGCAGGCGGTCCAGGCCCGACTCCGCACAGTCGAGCGCGTCGTCGAACCGGCGCTGTTCCGCGGCGAACTCCGCGAGGACCAGGCAGCGGAACACGACGTGGTCGAGCGAGGTGCCGTCCTGCGGAGCCGCGGTGCGGGTGATGAGCTGTTCGGCGGCTTCCACGTCACCGAACGACACGGCGAGCCTGGCTGCCCAAAGCAGTGCGACATCAGCTTCATCGGTGAGGTCCAGCGCGCGCAGCCGCAGCGCGAGGTCCTTCGCGATGTTCAGGAGCTCTTCCGCCGAGCCGTCGCCCCATGCCTTGGCGAGCGACATCTCGGCGCGCAGCAAGGTGAGCTCTGCGATGACGACCGCTCGGTCGTCGCCGATTCGCCTCCATCGGGTGATCGCCTCGAGTGCGGCTTCCTGCGCGGACTTGTAGTCGGACTGCAGCAAGGCGCACAGAGCGCGCAGGTGCTCGACCTGCCCGATCGAGCGGTCATGCGCCACGTCCGCGCCGTGCAGGAGCTCCAGGACGTTGTTGAGGTAGATCGACGCCTTGTTCGGCATCCCGGCTGCCAGCAACGTGTCGACCTGGTCGAGCCAGAGCGTGCGGACGTGGTCGGGGTCCGCGTCAGGGGCGAAGTGCCACGCCTGTTCGAAGTGCGCGAGCGCGAGGGGGAGCTCACCGCGGTGCTGAGCGAGCACGCCGAGCAGCTGTTCGGCGGTGGACAGCGTCCACATCGGCACGAGGTCGTGACCGACCGCACCGAGTGCCGCGATGAGGTTCTGCTGCTCATCCCGCAGCCACTGCCACGCGGCGTCGCTGTTCGCGAAGACCGGCAACGGCACCGGAGTTTCCTCGACGTGCCAACCGGACCGGCGGGTGGGGATCGCGATGGTGACAGCGCAGCAGAACGCCGCCACGTAGTAGCGGAACAACCGCTCGACGGCGGATCCCAGGTGAGCGGCGTCATCGGTCTGCCGAGCCAGGTCTGCCGCGTAGGAGCGCAACAGGTCGTGGGTGCGCAGCCTGCCGTTGCCCGCGGGCTGGGCGAGATGCGCGCGTTCCAGCTCTGTGACAGCCCTGCGGGCCTCGCCGAGCCCGGTTCCGGTGAGAGCGGCGACGGCGCGGACATCGACGCCGTGCACCTGCGCGACAGCCGTGAGCCGGAACGCCTCAGCGGCGGCGGGAGTGAGATTTCGGTAGGACCACGAGAACACGGTGCGCACCGCGGTGCGGTCGTCGTCGCCTGCGTCCAGCAGGTCGAGGCGTTCGTGGTGGGCGGAGGCCAGCTCCTCGGCCAGGGCCGGAAGGCTTTCGTCCGGCCGTGCGTTCACCATCTCCGCCGTGATGCGCAAGGCGAGCGGCAGCAGGGCGCTCCACTCGCACAACGTGCGAGCGGCCTCGGGTGCCCGCAGCGCACGATCCCCCACCAGCGACCCGAACAGCTCGACAGCCTCGTCGACGTTCAGCAGCCCGAGGTTGACCCGGCTGGCCCCGTCTCTGATCACCAAGCCCGTCAGCGCGTCGCGGCTGGTGACGAGCACGAAGGTCGATCCTGCCCCCGGCAGCAGAGGCCGCACCTGCTCCACGCTGCGCGCGTTGTCGAGGACGATCAGCATGCGCCGCTCGGCCACCAGGGTGCGGAACAACCTCGCCCGGTCGGAGAGGGTCGCCGGGATGGGCTCGGCCGACCCCACCAGGCTCCGCAGCAGCTCTGCCAGTGCGTCTTCAGGCCGCACCGGTTGATCGCGGTCGTATCCCCGCAAGTCGACGTAGAGGTCGCCGTCGGGAAAAGTGCCGCGTGCCCGATGGGCCCAGTGCACAGCGAGGGCGGTCTTGCCGACCCCGGCGGTACCGGATATCGCCGAGATCACCACGGTGCCCGTGTCGGAAACCTGCTCCCGCAGCCGATCCAGAGCCGCCAGTTCGTTCTTCCGCCCGGTGAAGTCCCCGACGTCGAGCGGTAGCTCTCTCGGCACGCGAGCGACGGGTTTGGTCGGCTGCCCGACCGTGACCACCAGATCACCGGCGACATCGCGGACCTGCACCACGTCGCCGCTCACGTCTTCAGCGACGTTCGCGGCGCCGTGCCGCGCCTCCGCGTCGCTGTCGTCCACCGCACCACCGTAGTCGCGGCGGTTGGCGCTCGGGTACGGACAAAGATCGGGGACAGCGCCCGTGCGGCGCCGCTCGACCAGCGCTCACCTGAACGCATGGTGCGAAATGACCTGTCCTGGCGCTGCGCGGAACCGGCGGCCGGTGGGATCGCCGCCGGCGCCCGTGCCGGCGGCGATCCACCCGTCTACAGGGTCAGGCGCCACCAGTCGAGGTCACCGGGGCCGACCCAGATGACGTTGTGAACGCGCAGCTGCCACGTGCCGTTGCGCGACTCACGGGACAGGTCGACGGTGAACGAACCGCCGGGGTCCGGCTGGGTGCTCTGGAGCTGGTGCTGGAGCTTGTACACCGTGCCGTCCGGGGCGACCAGGTCCAGCGAGATGAGCGAGCCCTGCAGGTTCTTGAAGTGCACCTCCATGCGAGCGGCGGACCGGGGGTTGCCCTCGCAGCCGCTGAGCGTCATCCGCACGGTGACCGGTGGGGTGCGGGTGACGACCGGGACGTCGGTGTCGTCGGTCTGCGTGCATTCGGTCGTCGGTTCGGGCACCGGCGTGTAGGGGGCGGCGGTGTGGCGTGCCGTGTGCAGCAGCATGGGCAGCGCCTTGGGCCAGAAGAAGCTGTCCTGGCACGAGTGGGCGGGGAAGAACCCGCCGCACGTCTGGTCCGGTGACGAGCCCAGCTCCCACACGAAGGAGGCCACGCCGAGCTCGTCGTACACCCAGTCGTCCGTCGTGCCCGACGCCGAGTAGAGCACCTGGCCGGACTGCCCGTACTGCCAGCCGGGACCAGCCATCTCGGCCAGGTCCTGAGCGAGGTCCCGCAACGCGGCGTCGTTGCCGACCCGCCGGTCGGGCGAGCCGCCGGTCCAGGGGAACAGCACGTAGTTGCCGTAGCTGTGCAGCGACAACACGATGCCCGTGGTGCTTGTGGGCGCGGGCTGTGCGGGGTCGGCCGCGCGCTGGTCGCGGTACAGGGAACGCCACAACGCCTGCAGTGCGCGGGTTTCCGGCTCCGAGTCGGGCGCGGTGCCGCGGTAGGTCTGGTCGCACTGCCGTTCCGAGGCGTTCAGCAGGCCCCAGTTCGATGTGGTGTTGCGGTTGAGGTCCACGCCGTGGTGGGACTGGGACTGCGTACCGCAGGTGGTGCCCTGGTGGTCGGTGTCGTTGCCGTTCTTGCGGTGCGAGATCGGGGCGTCGCCGCCGCGCTGGACGTTGTCGAC
>JASLAV010001236.1 GCA_030146905.1 Lentzea sp.
TTCGAACACCTCGGCGTGCACCGTGGGTCCGAAGATGTACGGCCAGGTCGTCACGTCCGCGACCAGGTCGTACACCACCTTGGCGGGAGCCCCGATCATGACCGTGTGCGTGGTGGTGTGCGTCATGTCCGTCTCCGTTCCGGTTCGCCGGCGTCAGGCCGCGATCTGTCCGTTGACCTTGTCCAGCAACTGGCGCGGCGTCTCGATGTACGCCATCTCGTCGTCGGCGACGGAGGCGCCTGTCCTGCGCTTGATCAGCGCGACCGTCTCCAGCAAGGCGAGGGAGTCGAAGCCCAGCTCGAGGAACGGGATGTCGAGAATGTCCTGGCCCGGCTTGAACGAGTCGTCGTCGCCCGCGGCCTCGTTGAGGATCTCCTTGAGACCCTCGATGGTCAGTGCGCTCACGGCTAGCTTCCTTTCCTCCAGCGGGCGATTCCCGCACGCCCACGTCTGAGGTTGCCAGCGCGCGGCTGTGGGCCACTGGAGATGTCCTCGAAGAAACCCTTGCGACACAGCGAAAACGGCCCCTGCCACAGTGTGGCGGGAGCCGCTGGAGATGAGCTCAGGACCTGTCGCACAGCCTCGCCCGGCGAGAGACGCAGATCCGCAGAACAGGCCTCAGGCCAGAAGTTGTTGCAGTTGAACGGTTTCCGCGCTGTCGAGCCGCGGGTCGGACGTGAGGATGGCATGCTGCAACATCCGCAGGCGCGACGAGGGCTCGACACCGAGCTCCCGGTTCAGCGTGTTGTGCAGGGCCTTGAACGCGTCGAGCGCCTGCCACTGCCGGCCCGCGCGGAACAGCGAGATCATGTACTGCGCGCACAGGTTCTCGTTCATCGGATTCTGCACGCTCAGCACGGAGAGCTCGCTGAGCAACACCTTGTGCTTGCCCATCCGCAGTTCCGCGTCGATGCGCGTCTCCAGGGCGCTCAGGCGGGCCTCCTCCAGGCGCACGACCTCGATGCCGAGCGGCATGCCGGGCCGCACGTCCACGGCGGCCGTGCCGCGCCACATCTCCAGCGCCTGCCGCAGCAGCCGGGAGGCGCCGGTGTAGTCCTCGACGTCGTAGGCCTGCTGGCCGGCGCGTGCGAGACGTTCGAACTCGTGCACGTCGACGGACTCCGGCGGCACGTCGAGCAGGTAGCCGCCGTAGCGGGTGACGAGCACCTCCTTCGCCCCGCTCCCGCCGGACGACGACAGCGCGTCCCCGATCAGCTTGCGCAGCTGCAGGATGTAGGTCTGCAGGGTGGTGCGGGCGCTGCGCGGTGGCCAGTCGCCCCACAGCTCCTCCACCAGCGTGGGCACGGAGACGACCTGTCCGGAGTTCAGCGCCAGCAGCGCCAGGATCTGCCGTGGCTTGGCCGCGGTGGGAGTCACCGAGCGACCGTTCACCCTGGCCTCGACGGGCCCCAGGACCTTGATCTGCATCGCGACTCCTCCTTCGGTTCCGAGCACGCCATTAGTCTGCTCGGCCCAACGCGGTCGCGTTAGTGCACAGCCCATCGATGTCAGGTGAGTTCTGCCCGCGCGGGGTGTGAAAACTTCATACGGGGGCGCATTAGCCGGTAACTACCGGGGCATTAGCACTGGTCCGCATCATTGCCACAACAAGTCGCCCCAAACCTCGGAGATGAACATGTACCCCACCGCCAACGTGGAGCACCTGTCTTCCGTCACCGTCACCGTCACCGCAGACGACTCCGATGACATGAAGATCTACCGGTTCGACCGTGAGTCCTCGATGGACTGGTACACCGGGATCAGCTGGTCGACGGCCACCGCGCCGGGCAGCTCGTACCGCGTGCAGGACGAGGTCCTCGCGGCATGAGACCCGAGCTGGCCGAACCGGACGAACAGCGCATCGGGTTCCGGCGCCACCTCCAGCCGCAGATCGTGCGGGGCGAGGCCGTGTACCTGATCGGGGAAACCGGGGTCACCGCGATCCAGGGTTCCCACGTCGAGTCGCTGGCACCACTGCTCGACGGCACTCGTGACCTCGCCGCGGTGCTGCGCGACCTGCCCGCCGGGCTGACCGCCGACACGGTCAGCCGCATGCTCACCAGGCTCGCCGCGGCAGGCCTGATCGGGCGGCGGGGTGAGGAGGACGGTTCAGCCACGACCGAGGCAACGCTCGCGTACTGGGACGCGGCGGGCCTCGACTCCGCGGACGCGGCGGCGGCGACAGCGACGTCGCTCGTCTCCGTCGTCGCGATCGGCGACATCGACCGCGACCCGCTCGTGGACGCCCTGCACCGCAACGAGCTCATGGTCACCTCGGGGAGTGGTGACCTGACGGTCGTGGCCTGTGCCGACTACCTGGCACCCGAGCTGCGCGACATCGACGAGGCACACCGGGCGGCCGGCAAGCCCTGGCTGCTGGTCAAGCCCGTGGGAGCCGAAGTGTCCGTCGGCCCGTTCTTCACCCCTGGCGACGGCCCGTGCTGGCGGTGCCTGGCGGTCCGGTTGTCGGCGAACCGCAAGGCGGAGGCGCACGTGCGGCGGCGGTGCGGGCAGCAGGGTCCCGCGCCGCGACCGCTCATCGGCCTGCCGTCGCTCACCGCGATGGCGCTGGAGATGGCGTCGGTGGAGACGGCCAAGTGGCTCGCCGGCATCCGCCAGGACGCGCAGCGGACCATCTGGAGCTACGACAGCCTGACCACGCGGGTCGTGCAGCACGAGGTGCGGGTCCGTCCGCAGTGCTCCGGCTGCGGCGACTCCGGAGTCGTCGCGCGCAGGGCGTTCGAGCCGGTCGAGCTCACGAGCCGCGCGAAGCACTCCTGCGAAGGCGGCGGCCACCGGTCGTCACCACCGCAGGAAGTGCTCGACACCTACCGGCACCTGGTCGGCCCGGTCACCGGCATCGTGAGAGAGATCCGCCGCAACGACAACGGCCCCGCGTTCTTCAACTCCTTCTGGTCCGGCTCGAACATCGCCGCCGGGGAAGGCATCGACGGGCTGCGTTCGGCGTTGCGCGCGGACACCGGCGGCAAGGGCGTGACGCCCCTCGACGCACAGGTCGGGGCGCTGTGCGAGGCCGTGGAACGACGCAGCGGCGCGTACGTCGGCGACGAGGCGCGGGTGAGCGGCAGCTACCGGTCGCTGACCGGCCGGACGATCCACCCCGACACCGTCCAGCACTACCACCCGCATCAGTTCGCCGGCCGCGAGCGGTGGAACGCGGCGCACTCGGACTTCCAGCACGTCACCACGCCGTTCGACGAGGACGAGGTGATGGACTGGACACCGCTGTGGTCGCTCACCGAACGGCGGCACAAGCTCCTGCCCACCGGCATGCTCTACTTCGGCGCCCCCTGCCCGCCGAGCGTGAGAGCGAACTCCAACGGATGCGCCGCGGGCAGCAGCTTGGAGGACGCCGTGCTGCAGGGGCTCCTGGAGCTGGTCGAACGCGACGCGGTCGCAATCTGGTGGTACAACCGCACGCCGATGCCGGGCGTGGACCTGGACTCGTTCCACGACCCGTGGATCAGGGAGAACCGCGAGGTGCACGCGAGCCTGGGCCGTGAGGTGTGGCTGCTCGACGTGACGGCGGATCTCGGTGTGCCGGTGATGGTCGCGGTGTCGCGCCGCACCGGCAACGGTCCCCGCGAGGACGTCGTGTTCGGTTGCGGGGCACACCTGGACCCGCGGATCGCCGCACGCCGGGCGCTCACCGAGCTCAACCAGTGCATGCCGATGGTGTGCGGGCCCGCCGGCCTGAGCGGTCTCGACGTCGACGTCCGGCGCTGGTTCGAGGACACCAGGATCGCGGACCACCCGTGGCTCGTCCCCGACCCGGCCGAGCCGGCGCGCGACGCCTCGCACCACGGCTACGCGCATCGCGAGGACCTGGTCGACGACATCCACGCCATCCAGACCACCCTCGAAGACTGCGGGATGGAGCTGCTGGTCCTCGACCAGACCAGGCCTGACCTCGGGCTGCCGGTCGTCCGGGTGGTCGTGCCCGGCCTGCGGCACTTCTGGTCGAGGTTCGCTCAAGGGCGCCTCTACGACGTGCCGGTACAACTGGGGCGACTGGCACGACCCCACCGGTACGACGAGCTGAACCCGATCCCACTGTTCATGTAGCTGCCAGAGCGGAGGCGCTGTGGTGCCCACCGAGTCGCACATCCCGGCCTGCCGCCCGCTGTGGTCGTTGCTGGAGGACGCGTTCGTCGACGAGGGGAGCGAGCACCTCACCGTGCACGGGAGGTGGGGCGCGATCGAGATCGCGGACACCAGCCCGCTCGTGCGCGAGGCGTTGCACCGCATGAGCCTGGGCCCGGTGGCGCTGGAGAACATCTCCGCGCTGCACGAGAACTTCGTGCGGTGGAAGACCGGGGCCGGACCGTGTCTCATCTGGCGCAAGCTCAAGACCACGCTCGACCAGCTCGGTGGCTGCGTCGTACCGTCGCTCGGGCTCAACGACGGCGCCGGGCCGATCCTGTCCCTCGTCGCGGTGACGCGGAACGCCAACTTCTGGTTGCCGCTCATCGGGGACGACGAGTTCGTGACGATGCGGCGGGGCACCGAGATCGAGCGGCTCAACGGAGACCAGGCACTGGCGTGCCCCGGCCTCACCTACCAGGTGATCCTGCACGGCGCGCCGGCCACGGAGATCGCGAAGTCGTTGCTGGACACCACCGCCACGATCACTCAGGTCGCCGAGACGTTGCAGGTCGAGAGGACTCTGGTCGCCGACGTCGTCGCCTATCTCGCCGGGGCAGGGCTCATCGTCCCGACGAGGTGCTGAGCCGCTGTCATGTTGCTCCGATCGCGGATCGCAGAACGCGCGATTTCCCAGGAAGCGCCCGTATCATGGCCGCGTCCCGACCCTCGCGTGGGAGCTGCTGTGACGCTACGACAGGAACGCTCATCCGTGTCCCGTCGTTTGGCGTACGTCGTCATCAGCGTGGTCTTCGCCAACTACCTCGGCAACGCGTTCTCCTACGTTCTGCTCGCCGGCCCGACTCCCGCGCGCATCGCGACATCACTCGCCTGCCTGCTCATGATCGGGTACCTGCAGCTGCGGGTGTTCAGCCGGCCGGGGTCCGACCTGCGTTCAGGCAAGGCGTATCTCGCGCTGGGCGTCATGGCCGGGCTCGTGTACGCGCCGGTCCCGTTCTTCCCCAACGCATGGCACGGCATGCCCGGCTTCCTGGCGGGCAGCGCGCTGCTGGTCCTGCCGGGCCGGGTGCGGTGGCTGGTGTTCTTCGCGGTGGCGCTCAGCAACGGCGCGATCAGGTCGTTGTACGTCAGCGACCCGGCCCAGCTGGCCTACTACGTGGTGCAGTCGATGGTCGCCGGCATGGTCGTCTACGGCATGTCCCGGCTCCCGACGCTGGTCAAGGAGCTGGAAACCGCCCGCTCCGAGCTCGCTGACCTCGCGGTCTCGCAAGAGCGCCTGCGGTTCGCCCGCGACCTGCACGACCTGCTCGGGTTCAGCCTGTCCGCGATCACGCTGAAGGTCGAACTGGCCTGCAGGCTGATCGGCGCGCACACCGAACGCGCCGTGCGGGAACTGGCGGAAATCCTGAGCATCGCCCGCGAGGCCTTGGCGGACGTTCGTGCGGTGGCCTCGAGCTACCGCGAGCTGTCGCTGGGCGACGAGATCGAGTCGGCGCGATCGGTGCTGACCGCCGCGGGTGTGCGGACCACGATCGAAACGGACCACCCCGACCTCTCACCCCGATCCCGGACGGTGCTCGCGACCGTGCTGCGCGAGGGCGTGACCAACCTGCTGCGGCACAGCGAGGCAACCCGCTGCACGATCACGATCTCCGGCACGGACCGGCTGGCGTCGATCGACATCGTCAACGACGGAGCACTCGCCGAAACCAGTACCGAGCTGGGCAGCGGTCTGAGCAACCTCACCACCCGCACCTCGGCCATCGGCGGTTCCCTGCTCGCCCGGACCGCCTCGGACGGCACCTACCACCTGCACGCCGAAGTGCCGGTGGAACCGGCACCGGAGAACCCGGCGAAAGCCCCGCGCTTCTCGGGCCCGCCGATCGCGACGCGGTTCGCGCAGGTGCTGATCACGGCCGTGGTGGTCGGGTACGCGGCGATGGCGATGACGCTGGTGACGTACTACCCGGTCGGGCCGAGCGGGATCGAGGTCGCCGCGATCGGCATCGTCGGCACCGCCGTGCTCGTGCTGGGCGTGGTGATCCGCCCGCACATCCGGCTGAGCCTGTCTCAACGTGTCGCGGTGCTCGGCGGGCTGGCGCTGTGCGTGTACGTCCCTCCGCTGGTGTTCGGCAACCCCTACCTCGCGGGAGTGCCCGGCTTCCTCGCCGGAGCGGGGGCACTGCTGTTGCCCCGCCGCGCCGGGTGGATCGCGTTCTTCTCGGTGGTCGTGCTGCAGGGCGTGATCTACAGCGCGCTCGGCGAGAGCACTGTGGCCATCGCGTACGGCGTGATGGCCACGACCAACCACGGCCTGGTGCTCTACGCGTTGACACGGCTGCGGTCCATGGTGAACGAGTTGCACGAGGCGCGGGAGGAGCTCGCGGCGGCGGCCGTCACGCAGGAGAGGCTGCGGTTCGCCCGCGACCTGCACGACCTGCTGGGTTACAGCCTCTCCGCCATCACGCTGAAGAGCGAGCTCACGCACCGGCTGGTCGCGGTCGCCCCGGAGCGGGCGCGGCAGGAGCTCACCGAGGTGCTGGAGATCTCGCGGCAGGCGCTCGCGGACGTGCGGTCGGTGGCGCTGAGCTACCGCGAGCTGTCGTTTGACGAGGAGACCCAGTCGGCGCAGGCGCTGCTGTCCGCGGCCGACATCGAGGTCACCGTGCGGATCGACGCGTGCGACCAGCTGCCCACCGAGGTGAAGGTGACGCTCGCGACCGTGCTCCGCGAGGGCGTGACGAACCTGTTGCGCCACAGCAAGGCCGAGCGCTGCGAGATCGTGCTGGAGAGCTCGCGGCACCTCGTCACGATGGACATCGTGAACGACGGGATCTCCGCGAACGGGGAGAGGTCCCGCGACGGCAGCGGGATCGGCAACCTCACCACCCGCGTCCGCGCGCTCGGCGGTGACCTGCGGGCCGGTCCCACTCCGGAGCACACCTACCGGTTGCGGGCCGAGATCCCCATCCTCTAGCCGGCGAGCGCCGGCGGGTTTCGTAGCGCTCGAACACGGCGTTGTGGTCGCCGTTCGCCCGCTGGCGCAGTGCGCGGCGTCGCCCTCGTCCAGGAGAGGGTGGACAGCGCGGTCGCCAGGAGCGAGCTCCCGCCGGTCGACGCGCACTTCCCGGCCGGCATCAGGGCGGTCGGCTAGCGCCGGTCGAACAGGCCCAGTTCGTCGTCGTCGGGAGCCTCGAACACCCGTGCGTACCCGGCCAGCAGCTCGGGGGTGATCACCGCCGTGGTCCCCTGGCGGTTGCGGACGCCGAGCCGGCGCACGAGCTCGTCGAACGGCACCGCGAGGTGGCGGAGCTCGACGGAGGCGCCCAGCGCACGGGCCATCTCGCGCAGCTCGTCGCGCTCCGCACGTCCCCAGAAACCGAACTCCAGGACCACGTTCTGCCCGAGCCGCAGCAGGTCCCGCGCGAGCGCGCGGAACCGACGCTCCAGCCGGTCGCGGAACGGTTCGTCGAACAGGTCGACCCCGAGGTCGGAGATCCACTCGTCGGGGCACAGGCGCACGGCGGGAACGTCGCGTTCCAGCCGCTTCGCCAGCGTGGTCTTGCCGGAGCCCGGCAGCCCGCACAGCAGGATCAGCCTCGGCGCGCGCTCACCACCCACGTGGCTCATGCTCGCACGAGGCCGTCCGCGCGGCTCACAGGATTTCTCAGAGCATCTCGATGACCGCGCAGCCCCAGCTGTAGCCGGCGCCCACGCCGAACATCACGATCCGCTGGCCGGAGGTCGCCTTGCCGGTCTGCACGAGGTGGTCGAGGCTCGCGAACTGGTCGCCGGCGCCGAGGTGGCCGACCGTGCGGCTCCACGACCACGTGGTGCGCTCGGGTTCGAGGTCGTACGGGCGCAGGTAGTTCACGTCGAGGCGCCGGCGGCCGAAGTGCGGCAGGATCACCCAGTCGGCGTCGCCGATCTTCATGTCGGCGTCGGACAGCGCCTGCTCGACGGCGAGCGCCTGGCCCGCGTTGGCCTTGTTGATGCCGTAGGAGAGGCCGAACTCGCGGCTGAACGTCTGCTTGGCCTCCTCGAAGTCCACCGGGATGCGGTGCGAGAACGGCGCGAGGCCGAACGGCACGTCGCCGCGGTGCAGCGGTTCGAGGTCGGAGTCGGCGTTGATGGCCAGCGAGAGCAGCTTGGCGTACCCGCCGCGGGTGGACAGCACGATGGCCGACGCGCCGTCGCCGTAGGGCGTTCCGGGATCCGTGCGCCACCTGTCGATGCCGGGCAGGCAGAAGCGGTCGGACGACGTCAGCAGGGCGTCTCTGCCCGGCCTCGCGGTCAGGTAGGACACCGCGAGGTCCATGGCGGCGAGACCACCGTTGGACATCTGCCGGATCTCCAGCGCCAGGCAGGAGTTCCGCACCGTCTCGCGCTGGATGTAGGAGCCGACGGGCCACAGGTCCTGGCCCTGGTGGTAGGTGGTGGCGTGCAGGATCAGGTCGACGTCGTCGGGCGCGGATCCCGC
>JASLAV010001275.1 GCA_030146905.1 Lentzea sp.
ACCGCGGAGGTGCCCTTGAAGTTCGTGCGCTGCAGGCGCGTCCCGTCGCGGACGGGCTGGAACATCCAGGCGAGGTGGACCACGGCGTCGGCGCCGCGCATGACCTCGTCGAGAACGTCCGGCGCGTCGTCCGCGGCCAGGTCGCAGGACTGCCACCGCACCGAGTCGTAGGGCGCGACCGCCCGCGGCGGACGGCGGCACAGACCCACGACCTCGTGATCGGGACTATCGGCCGCCAGGGCTCGAATCAGACCGGTGCCGACGTTCCCCGACGCTCCGGTGATCACAACCTTCACCATGAACCTCATTCGGATTGGGACACTCGTTGTGATGCGTGTACCCGTGCTCGAGGTCCACATGCGACACATCTGGGTCGTTCGCGCCCTCCAGAACGGCTATCGCCCAGAACGGTTCCTCCCGCGAGTCGACGTCGAACGGCACCTCGACGAGGTGTTCGCCGCCGTCAGGTTCGCCGTGGCCGGCAAGAGGTTGTTGCGCCAGGCGGCGAAGGTTCGCCCCGACCGCGTCGTAGAACTTGTGCTGAGCACGCCTGCCGAAGAAAAGCCAACCCAATCGGATGAACAGGTGGGTGCGGGGGTTGACCTGGTTGTAGCTGTTGACCTCCAAGGTGACCACGCCGGTGTGCAGGTCCTTGACGACGCGGTAGTCGACCTTGCCCCGTTCCAGGTGCCCCTGCAGCGTCTCGTAGCTCCAGCCCCACGAGTAGCGCACGCCGTCCTCGTCGAACCCGGTCTCGGTGATCCGCACGCCCATGGCGAACCTCGCGAACGCGAACCGGCCCACCAGCAGCAGGTTCTTCC
Source organism: Lentzea sp. (assembly GCA_030146905.1). The sequence continues at coordinate 822 of JASLAV010001275.1, forward strand.
CGAGAAGGGGCTCCTCACGGAAGTAATGCGCGCGCAGCAGGCCACCGGGCGTGAACGCGTACGCGGCCACCACCTTCTGCGCGCGCCACCAGACGGAGTCCTTCTCCGGGCGTCCGGGCGGGTCGGTGCCCAGGAAGAACCGGTGGTGGTCGAAGTGCCACGTGGACGCACGAATCTCGTCCACGTCGTAGTTGACCGCCTTGTCCCGAAGCCGTGAAACGACTTCATGAACCGGCAGGTTCCTCGCCCGCGTGATCCGCATCTGCGCGGGTACCCTGCACCGCCCGATCGATTCCGCCGGCTCAGCTCCTCGTCGCGGCCTCGACGACGCCGAGCACCTCGTCCAGCTTCTCCAGCTGCTCCGCGTCGAGCCGGTGGAAGATCCGGCGCAGCACCTCGTTGCCCGCCGCCTCACCGGCGACGAGCGCACGGGTGCCCTCCTCGGTCACGGTGACCACCTTCGCCCGCTTGTCGCCGGTCTCCGCCGACCGCCGCACCAGCCCGTCGCGCTCCATCGCCTCGACCGCCTGGGTGATCGACCGCGCCGCCATCCCCAGTTCGGCGGCCAGCCGGGTCTGCTTCACCGGCCCGAGCCTGACCAGCACCTGCAACACCTTCGTCCGCGCCAGTGACACCCCGCTGCCGGCCATGTGCTCGTCGACGGCCCGGCGCAGCCGCGCGGACGTGGTCAGAAAGCGGAGACCGATCTCTTCGGCCCTCTCGTTCACGCCCACTCCTTTCATGAGGTACCTCAGCATCTGGCATCATTGAGGTACCTCACGATATAGGAGCAGCCATGCCCACCGCCGTCATCACCGGCGCGACCCACGGCCTGGGCCGCCTGGTCGCGCTGGAGCTCGCCCGCCGCGGCTTCGACCTCGGCGTCATCGCCCGCGACCCCGCCAAGGTGGACGCCCTGCGCGGCGAGGTCCCTCCCGGCGTCGCGGTCGAGACCTTCGTGGCCGACCTGTCCTCGTTGCAGGACGTCCGGCACGCGGCCAAGGCCGTCGACGCCCGCTACGACCACATCGACGTACTGGTCAACAACGCCGGTGTCCACGCGTTCAGCCAGCGGGTCACGCGGGACGGGTTCGGTGAGATGACCGCGGTGAACTACCTCGCGCCGTGGATCCTGACGAACGCCCTGCGCGCCAAGCTGATCGCCTCGGCACCGGCGCGCGTGGTCACCGTGGCGTCGGAAGCCGCGCGGCACGCCGGTGACATCGACCCGGCGCGCGACCTCGTGTTCACCGGCGCCTACACCCGCCGCGAGTCGGCCGCGCTGTACGGCCGGACCAAGCTGATGGACATCATGTTCAGCCAGGAGCTGGCCCGGCGGCTGGCAGGCACCGGTGTCACCGCCCACTGCTGCGACCCCGGCTTCAACACCACCGGCCTCGGCCGCGAGCTGCCGTTCGCCGGGCTGCTGGAAAGCGCGTTGCGGGGACTGCGGATCGGCGATCCCCGCCGGGGCGCCGCGATCATCACCCGCCTGGCGACCGACCCGGACCTCGCGAACCGCACGGGTGGCTACTTCTCGGTCCGGGACGCGAAACCGTTGCAGTGCCCCGAACCCGGTCGAGACCCAGCCGTGCAGCACGCGCTGTGGGAGGCGACCCAGGAACTGCTCGCCTGACCCCGGCATGAACGCGCACGCATGGGTGTAAGACGGACGCCTATTCCGTGCCCTGCCGTTTGCGGCTTCACTGAAAGCATGACCATCGCTCATCCGCCGAAGCCGTACACCGCTCTGTGGGTGTACGCGCACCCGCGCCGTGACTCGCTGAACGACCGTCTCCTGCAAGCCGGGACCAAGGCCTTGTCGCAGCGGTACGACGTGGCGGTGTCGGACCTCTACGCACAAGACTTCGACCCCGTGCTGTCCCAGCGCGACTTGGGAGACCTGGCGGAACGCCCCGGCAACATCTCCGAGCTGGCGGGGGAGGCCTACGCCAGCGGCCAGCTGCCCGCCGACGTCCGCGAGGAGCAGGCCAAGCTCGCGACGGCCGACCTGCTCGTCCTGCAGTTCCCGCTGTGGTGGTACGGCCCGCCCGCGATCCTCAAGGGGTGGTTCGACCGGGTGCTCACCAGCGGGTTCGCCTACGGCGACTCAGACCCCGAGCTCGGCATACCGCGCCGGTACGGAGATGGCGGTCTGGCCGGCCGCAAGGCACTGGTCGTGGTCACCGCGGGCGAGGACGAGCGCTCGATCGGGCCGCGCGGCATCAGCGGCGACCTCGACTCCCTGCTCTTCCCGATCACCCACGGCGTCCTCTGGTACGTCGGGATCGAGACACTGGACCTGCACGTGGTCCACGACGCCGACTCGCTGGGCCCCGAAGGCGTCGAACAGCAGGTCGAGCGCCTGGTGGCCAGGGTCGGCGGCGTCGCCGACGAGGAAGCACGACGGTTCCGGCGCCTGCGCGACGGCGACTACGCGAACACACGCGCACTGCGAGAGGACCTGGCGCCCGGCCGCACCGACCTGGGGATCCACCTGGCCGATCGCGACTGACCCCAGGCTTCCGACCTGCCGCTGATCGATCCCGCAGGCCGGAGGTCACTCGCAAGCCGTGTGACAAGAAGTCAGCCGACCAGGGCAGCGAGCCGTTTGCGCTGACGCACCGAACCCACCTGAGCCGCCAGCAGCCGTGCACGTTCCGCGTGTGCGGCTGCCGCGTTTTTCTCCCCATTGGACAACTGACCCAAGCGCGATGCATGGTCGCCAGCGGCAGGCCCGGAACACGGAGCAGGCGGTGAGCAGGACGCGGTTCTCGGGAATGTCGACGGTGCAGTCGTCGTAGCCGACTTCAAGGGGCACGGCGAGGCGGAAACGCTGGCGGAGCTGGTCGGCTTCACGTAGGCGACGGCTTCGTCGCCGACGTGCCCGGTCTGGGTAGCCTGCTCAACGCCCACCCGGATTACTCGTGAGGAACTGGATGGACCGTCGATTGCTCATCGTTCTGACTGTTGCCGGGGCCGGTGCGTGCACTCAGCCCGCTCCGCCACAGCCGGTTCCGCCTGCACCGACTGTGGCGGAGCGCGGGTGCGGTGCGGTGTCGTCGATCGACGCGGACGGCGAGCCGCTGGCTCTGGGCTGGAAGGTTGTGGGAGAGGTGCATGCCGCGGCCTGCGCGGGTGATTACGACGGTGTCAGCGCGAGGATGTCCGGGTTCAAGGGTGGGATCAGCGCGCAGGAGATCGTCGCGCAGTGGCGTCAGACTGAGGCGCGCACCCACTACCTGCGCCGATTGGCGCGAACCTTGGAGGCCGTCCCGCGCGTAACCCAAGGTGGGCTGACCTATTGCTCCCCGGACGGTCCGGTGGCCGTCTTCAGCCGTGGCACCCTGGAGGTGCCACCGACGCTGGCCGACTTCGTGCTCAGCCGCGCCGACACCGTGATCCCCACCCCGGAGTGCGACCGGTGAGCGCGCGTCGGAGGAACAAGTCGCGTCAGCGCCCTCGGCCCAGCCAACCGCCCGAGTCGGCCGAGTCACCCGCACCGTGGTGGAAGCGCACGGCCACGAAGGTGGTGGCCGTGGTCGGCTCCCTGGTCTTGGCGGTGGTCACCGGTGTGGTGACCGCGGTGGTGACCAAGGTCGGTGACGAAGCGAGCCAGCCCCTGCTGCGCGACGCCCTCGGCGATCCCGTGTACGTGACGGCGGGGCCGTTGCCGCGCGGTGGCGAAACGGTGTTGGCCCGCAGCCTGCCCGACGGGATCACCCCGCAGGTGCACGAGGTCCTCAGCGTTCCCACCGCCTACATCGACCGCGAGGACGAGTTGGGCGTCCCATTGGGGCAGGCGCGGTTGCGCGTGATCGTGCAGGCCAAGACCAGCAAGGTGTTGTTGACCGGATTGCGGCTGGTGGTCGACGAGCGCAAGCCCCCGATCGACCGCACGGTGCTGTTCGTCAACACCCAGGGTGGTGGCAAACCCATCCAGGTGCGCTTCGACGCCGACGCCCGTGACAGCGGTACCAGCCGAGGGACGGCTGCCCGCAACGTGACCGGTCAGGACTACTTCGCGGGCGACAATCACGAGCTCGACGCGGGTGGTGCCGTGGAGTTCCACATCTCGGTCGGTACTCGCACCTGTTACTGCCGGTTCCACCTGGAGCTGGAGACGACGGCGGCTGGGCAGACCAGGCGAGTGCGGATCGAGCACGGCTCCTTCGCGGTGAGCGCGGCGGTTCCCACGCCGAAGGAAGCCCTGCTCGTCCCGCTGTCGGGCACCTCGACCCGGACCAACCTGGGCACCGTGGGCCCGTGGGTCCGCGTCGCACCGGAGGAGCTGTGTGCCGAGAGCCGCGTGTGCGAGCCGCAAGTGATGGCCACGCGGTGAGAGAGCGCTGGTTTTGGATCGCCCTACCGGTGGCCGCAGTGCTGGTGGCGGGCGTGGTGTACCAGCTGGTCCCGGGAACGAACACCGCGCCGGAGCTGCCTTCTGTGCCTACCGCGGTGTCGGATCCGCAGCCGGTCGAGACGCCGGAGACCGTCGTGGAGCTGACCGCGCGCTATGAGGAGCAGTCTGACCTGAACGACGCGTGGGTGCGGGAACTGCCAGAACCGGTCGATCTCTCGCCAGGTGTGGACTGTGCCACGGCAGGACGTGAGACGCACGACCACGGAGCTGTCGACCGCGGCTCGTCGCGGATGGTGCTCACCGTGCGCGCCCGACGCCCGACGACCCTTCTGCTGCTTTCACTTCGCGCCGAGATCATCGAACGTGCCCCGGTCGGCACCGGGCCGTTGATGCTCTGCGTTCCCGGTCCCGAGCCCGACGTGCTCTTCCAACCACCGCCAGCGGCACACAACGACCTGGTCATTGACGGGGACACCTCCGAGGAGCGGGAAGTCGAGTTCCAGGGCCAAGCAGTGGAATACGAGTTCGGAGAGGTCGTCCAGACGCCGGTCGACGTCTTCGCCCGTGCCTGTGACTGCCGGTGGCGGCTGGAGGTCGAAGCCGTGGTCGACGGCATGCGGCACCGCTGGCACCTCCACGACGCCGATCGCGGGAAGCCCTTCCGCACCAGCGCGCCTCCTGCCCGCTCCGCCCTGGAAGCGGCCCAGGTGTGGTGCGCCCCGCAGGGCAGCGGCCGACTGACGACAGTGGCTGCGGGCGACTGCCCCTCACCACTGAGATGAGCGCGTTCCGGGCGTTGAACCGGGCACCGTCCGCGCGATGCCGGTCTCTGCCGAGACCACAGGAGTCTTCTCAGCCGTCCCCCGGTCGGTTCTGAGCCTCGTCCTGACGAGGCTCAGAAAGCGCTCAGCCAGCCCATCATCATCGCGACCATGAACGCCAGCGTCATGAGCACCACGACCATCACCGCCACCAGCGTCACGATGGGGGCCTTGCGCGACGGCATCGGTTGAGGATGGGACAAGCCGGAGGTCTGACCGGCCTCGGGCGGGGTGTCGCCCGGTGTGACGCCGCCACCTGGTTCCAGGCCAGGTGTGCGGTCGGGGTCCGGGTCGGGCGGCGTGTCACGGGGAGCGCCGCCACCCTCGAGTCCTGCGTTGCGATTGGGATCCGAGTGAGACGGAGTCGCGGTCATGTGCGCCGAATACCCGTGGGCAGCACTGTGAACCATCGGGTGAGGAAGGCCGGTTCGTCCTCGTGGTGTCGCCCGTCGACGGCAAGTGATCCGTTCACCACCACGCCCTCCGACTGTGCCGCGCCACAACGCACCCGTCACGAAATGACGACGTCAGAGGATGATGTTGAGCAGAACGGTCAGCAACACGGAGGCGAAGACCGAGAAAGCAATCATCGCGAGGCAGCCGAGCCGGCCGCCGAGTGGACGGATTCTCACTCGTTCTTCTCCGTGCTCAACGGTTCGCGGCGTCGCGCCCGCGAGCGCCCGCCTTGGCCAGGCCACGGCTGATCATGTAACCGATGGCCAGGAAGGTGATGTAGCGCAACGCCTGCTCGGCGTTGAACGGGTCGGCGGTGTCGGCATCGCCGCTCACCATGAGCGCCGTGACCACGATCCCGGCGACCGCGGCGAGGAACACGAAGAACTCTGTGGTCTTGAACGATGGTTTCGTCTCCGCATCCGCTCGATGCATCGCGGGCGCGCCGGATGTGAGGTCGCCCGTCACCCTGCCACCCTGCAGTCCCGGAGTTCTGGGAACGCCGCCCACGGGACCTGTTGCGCTGGTCATGTCCGTCCTCCTGCCGAGATCGAAGGCATGTCGATGGTTTGCGGTACGTACCCTTGCCTGAGCGACGCAAACCGAGGTCCGCGATCCGGCGATGGCGCGGCAACTGGCGCGGCGGCGCCTCGAACACCCTCTCCTGACGTCGCAAGGCCGCCGGTTCGTGCGACCCGCATCCACCGGCCGGGCAAGTCCTGTCCCGCGGAGGAGCAGACCGGCGGGCATCCGCCGCTGGCCTTGCTCCTCGAGTGCCGACCTTCTTGGAGGTGGTGCTGGGTGGTTCTAGATGCTGTGGGCCGCTTGTCCGTCGGCGCAGGCGCGCTCATGTGCCTGTCCCGAGGGCTTGGGGCGATCTGCGAGCTTGAGCCAGATGACACCGCCGATGATGACGGCCAGCCATCCTGCCTTGGCGGGCGTGAGGGTTTCGTCGAAGAAGACCGGGCCGAGCAGCGCGGCTCCGACGGCGCCGATTCCGGCCCAGACGGCGTAGCCGATGCTGACCTCGATGGTGCGCAGAGCGAGGCTGAGTGCCCACAGGGTCAGCAGGAAGAAGACCACGGCGACGATCGACCACGACCAGACGGAGAAGCCGTGGCTGCCGCCGACGGAGAGGGCGTAGCCGATCTCGAAGGCTCCGGCCAGGAGCAGGGTGAGCCAGGCCGTGCGGGAGTTGTGGGGCTGTGTCGGCATTTCGTGTTCCTCCAAGTGAGTCAGGAGTGGGAGCGACGAGTCACGCCGCGTTGGTGAGCTGCAGGCCGACGACCCCGCCGATGACGAGCGCGATGCCGATGGCTTTGCGCCACGTGAGCCGCTGGCCGAACACCAGGGCGCCGAGCAGGGTGATGCCGACGCCGGCGAGCGAGGTCCACAGGGCGTAGCCGACGCCGACGGCGAAGGTGAGCAGGGCGCGGCTGAGGAAGTAGGTGGCGAGCCCGCCGGTGAGGAGTGTGGCGGCGGTCCAGCCGCGGTGGGTGAAGCCTTGAGCCTTGCCTGCGCAGATCGCCACGGCCGTCTCGAAGACGACTGCGATGGCCAGGTGGAGCCAGTGCATGGTGTTCCTTTCAGAGGGCAGGGGTGCTGCCTGTGGGAAGCGGGAGGTCGTGACGTCGCAAGAAGTGGGCGAAGGGGGCGAGGTGCCCGGGAACCGGCCGGTGTTCGGCCCGGTCGCGCAGCGACTTCTGGGCCGGGGTCGGTGCCGCGCCACCGCGGTAGTCGAAGCCCCAGGCGGCGGCGGTGTCCTGGTCGACGGCGTAGATGACGTGCCGGATGCCGTGGTCGGCGGCGAACCGGTAACACAGGAGGCAGGGTTCGCCGGTGGCCAGCAGAGTTGCGCCTGTGAGAGCTGCTGGTTCGAGGTCGGTCGCAAGCGTGCGGATGGCCACGATCTCGGCGTGCGCCGTGGGGTCGCCGGTGTGGCGGACCTCGTTCACGCCGTAAGCCGATACCCGGCCGCTCGTGGTGACGACCACCCCGACGAACGGCAGCCCGCCCTGCTCGACGTGATCACAGGCGTACGTGACGGCATCGGTGAGCAACTGGTCCAGGTCGATGTCGTGGGAGTTCATGCGACGGACCTGGCGGTGTGGTGGTCGAGCGCGCGGACGATCATGTCCTCGGTCGCGACACCCTCGATCCTCGTGGAGCCGATGACGATGGTCGGCACGACCCGGATGCCCTGATGAACGGACTCCTCCAGGGCCATCCGGTGCCGGAGGGCGTAGGTGTCGTCGTCCAGCGCGCTGAGGTGGTCGGCGGCGTCCAGGCCGACGTCGGCGGCGAGGCCGGCCAGCACCTCCCGGTTGCCGATGTCGCGGTCTTCCTGGAAGAAGGCCGTCATGACGCGGCGGTGGTAGGCGCGGGCGACGCCGTGGTCGGCCGCGTGGAGGCTGCCGCGGAAAGCGGCAGCGGTGTAGGGCTGCGGCGAGATGGACGGCAAGGTCATCGGAACCCGGTGACGGCGCGCCATCGGGTAGACGGCTCGTGCCCAGATGTCCGGCAGGTAGGGCTCTTCCGGTCGCAGGGTCGGTGCCGGGTAGGGCCGAAGCTCGTGTGCGTGGTGAACGACCTCGACGTCGCCGCGGCCGGAGATGGCGCGTTCGACGAGTTCGTCGGCGATCAAGCAGAACGGGCAGACGTAGTCCGACCACACATGGATTTTCTGCATGGACATCTCCTGGTGAGGATCGCGCTCTGTCGGCGCGGCCTCACAAGGGTGGAACTTGACACCAATGTCAGATGCAAGACTCAGCGCGAGGTCAAGTCACGTGAGGAGGAGTCGTGCGCATCGGTGAACTGTCGCGGGCCAGCGGCGTCAGCACCCGTTCCTTGCGCTACTACGAGAGTCAGGGGCTCATCCGCTCCACGCGACCCACGGGAGGATGGCGGGACTTCGACCCGTCGATGATCGAACGGGTCGTGATGATCCAGCACCTGCTGGCCGCCGGCCTGTCCAGTTTCACCATCGGCGAGTTGCTCCCGTGCCTGGACGCGGCCCCGGAGGAGAGAACCGGTGTCATGGAGGCGCTGCTGGAGCAGGAGGTCCACCGGCTCGAGGTCAAGCGGCGCGACATCGATCGCGAACTCGACGTGCTGCAAACGCTCCGGCGAGACCTCAGCGAACCTCCACGTGCCGACCTCCGGGAGTCGCGGAGCTCGACCGCCGAGCCCAAGGCGGAAACCGATCAAGGTTCCTGGGGTTCGTCACAGTAAGTGTCGGCGTTGTCACCTGCCGACTGCTATCGACCGCTTGCCCGGCGAGGCGGCGGCACGGAGCACTGGTTGCGGCTTCGGATCCGCGCGCGGTTCTCGAACCGTCCGAGGCTCTGCAGCAGCAAGATCATGACCTTTGAGTTCCACCGTTCAGTCGTGATCGCATGCGCAGCGGAAATGCAGCTGCTGGCCGGTGCGGCGTCGGCTACTTCTTGTTCTTGACTGGTGGCTGCGGCTTGTCGTTCTGCTTCTTCGCGCCCGGCTCCGCAGCCGGTCCCTGCGCGGCTGGTGGCTGCGCCACCTCCGGTACGGCCTGAACGGGGATGACGGTGTCGGCCTGGGTGGCGGGTTGCTGAGCGGTCGTCACGGGTGCGGCGGTCTGGGGTGGTGCGCTGGATGTGGGGGTTGCCGAGCTGGAAGACGTGGTGGTCGGGGAGGTGTCCGGCGCAGGTGCGGAGTTCACCGGTTGGGCGCCGGGTGTGATCGCCCACGCGATGCTGACCGCGCCCAACAGCGCCGCCGCCGAGGTGAGGAGCGCCTTGCGCGGCATCCGCGCCGACCGCGGCGCCTCGACCGGAGCCGTTGCCGCGGCGTAGGCGGAGGTCGACGGGGTGTCATCGGCGGGGTTCGCCTGAAGGGCGCGGGCGCAGTCGACGGCGGTCGGCCGCTGCTCGGGGTCGGAGGTGGTCATCGACGACAGCAGGTTGACCAGGTCGGCCGGCAGGTGCTCGGGGATCGCGGGGGAGCGGTGCAGGCGGGCTACCGCGGCCTCGACCTCGCTGCCGGGGTACTCGCGGTGGCCGGTGAGGCACTCAAGGAGCACCAGGCCGAGGGCGTAGATGTCGGCGGGGTGGTCGACGTCGGTGCCGCGCACCTGTTCGGGGGCGAGGTAGGCGGCGGTGCCGACCATCTGGTCGGTGCGGGTCAGCCTGGTCGCACCGGGCAGGTGGGCCAAGCCGAAGTCGGCCAGGTACGGCCTGTCGTGGGCGTCGAGCAGGATGTTGGACGGCTTGATGTCGCGATGCACCACGCCTTGGGCGTGCACATAAGCCAGAGCCTCGGCCAAGTCCGCACCCAACCGGCGTACCTGCTGCGCCGACAACGAGCCGTCAGTGATCTCCGTGCGGAGGGTGCGCCCCTCGATCAGCCGCATCACCAGGAACGGCGTGTCATCATCTCCGGTTCCGGCGTCGTGGACCGGCACCAGACCGGGGTGCGACAGCTTGGCCAGCGTGCGGATCTCGGCCTTGAACCTGTGCTTGGCCGTGTCGTCCCACCCCGGCCGGAAGACCTTGACCGCCACCTCGCGGCGCAGCACGGTGTCCTCGGCGCGGTAGACCTCCGCCATCCCGCCGGAACCCACCGTGTCCAGCAGCCGGTAGCGGTCCGCCAGCAGGCTGTTGTTCACCGTCAGTGACACCGCCACACCCTCCAACGTCCAACGCGACACTTTCGGGTGCCCTTGCTGTGGGAACGTGAAACACGTGGGGCACCGGGTGCGTCCGTGACTTCGACCGGAGGACAGGGCGTTCGTCGCCGCCTTGCTTGTGCCCTTGGCCCGCGGGAGGTTGCGCCGGATCCGGCTGCTGGTCAGCCCGGACACGGTGTTGAGGTGGCATCGAGACGTGATGAAGCGTCGTCATGCCCGTGCGAGCGTGAACCGGGCGCCTGGACGCGCAACTGGGGATCGCGGTCGCTGCCTCCACCGTGCGGGAGATCCTCAAGACTGCCGGCGTCGGTCCGGCCCGCGCCGGACAACCGATACGTGGAAAGACTTCGCAGCCAAGTGCCCGACCGCTACAAGTGCGACTGCTGCCGGTTCAAGGGGGACTTGAGCCCCCGCGTGTAGCAAGCGTGCGCGGTTTGTGTGCTCACGCGCTATTGGATGGCTCAACTGCCGACGCTCGTCATCGGTGAAAATAATGGGCACGACTATCGCAGAAGGCATACCACCCCGTATCCACTGAAGAAGATTTGAAGACTCACGACACCAGAAGTAGTGATATCAAGCCTGGGTGAGTACCTGGCCGCGAAGAAACGCCAGACCTGGGCTTGCCGCGCGTGATCTTCAATCCCACAGGCGAGAAGCTCCTGCGTCTGATCTACGACAACCGTTCATCGGCATGGACGCTGAGCCGGACGCCGCAGCCGAGCATCTGGTGCCCTTGGGAGAGATGCTGAGGGCGAAGCCCGAGCCCTTCAGGGCTTCGCCCTCAGACGTCACCACTGACTGACGAGTGAGGCGGCGGCGATTCCCAGGAACACAGCCGGATATGCGATGTTGCGCAGTACTTTCCGCTGTACGTGCAGCGCCACTGCCCCGACGAAGAACAACGTCAACCCGCCCGCCGCGGCGACACCGACGTGAGGCACCCCGGCGAGCCCGGCGGCCAGGCCCAAGGCTCCGGCTGCCTTGAGCACGCCGAGCGGCAGGATCCATTTGGAAGGAATGTCGAGCTTCTTCGTGTTGTTCCGCACGAATTCGGCGCCCGCGAAGTCTGCGGCGGCCGCGCCCGCGTTGAGTGCGATGGTGACCAGTTCGACGATCATGTCCACATCGTCTGCTCAGGAACTCGGGCCCGTCCAATACCTGCTGCCATAACCTCGTGGAATGGACGTGGACACGAGGCTGCTGCGCTACTTCGCCGCCATCGCGGAGGAGGGCAGCCTCACGCGCGCGGCGCAACGCCTGTTCGTGTCGCAACCAGCATTGACCAAGCAACTCAAGCACCTGGAGTCCCAGCTGGGCGTGCGGCTGTTCACGAGGTCCAGCACGGGCATGACGCTGACCGGCGCGGGCCATGCGCTCGCCGCCCGTGTGCCGCCGGTGCTCGTGGCGTGGGACGAGGCGGTGGCCGAGACCAGGACCGCCGCCCGTGTGCTGCGCGTGGGGTTTCTGTCCAGCGCGGCGAACGAAGCGACTCAAGACATCGTCGCATCCTTCCGCGAGGGGCGTCCGGGCTGGCGGGTCGACATGCGGCAGTCACCGTGGTCGGATCCGACCGCGGGTCTCGCCACCGCGGAGGTGCCGGTTGCGCTGCTGCGCCTGCCTTTCCCAGGACAGAAGTCGTTCGGAGTGCGGTCCCTGTTCCGCGAACCTCGTTGTGTGGCCTTGCCTTCCACGCATCCGTTGGCGGGCCGCGACGAGATCGCTTTTGCTGAGTTGGTGCACGAGCCGGTCGTCGCCGCGCCGGGAGGCAAAGGGGAGTGGCGCGACCACTGGCTCGCGGTGTCCGAAAGGGACGATCGAGAAGTGTGCATCGGTGCGGTGACAGAGCAACCCGACGAGTTTCTGAGCGCGATCGCCCACGGTTACGGCATCGCGCTGGTTCCGGCGTCAACCGCACGCTTCTACGCGCGGCCTGGTGTGGTGTACCGCCCGGTGACCGGCGTCAGTCCCAGTGAAGTGGGCGTGGCCTGGCAGCCGGACGCGGACGAGACCGTCGCCTACTTCGTCCGGTGTTGCGTCGCGCTGTCGGCCGGCAGTCATCACGGCGCTCGTTCTGGCTGAACCCCTTGCACGCGCTCGGGCGCGGCGCTGAGCCCGAACGCGTCCGAAGGTCCGATCGGCCGCGTTGATGTCGCTCGTGGGGGAATGGTTCCGGCGCGCGAGCCGTCGGCAGTTGTTCGTCACAGCAAGTGTGCCGCCATCATGTCCGGGCGTGCTGGACCGGGAAACCGTGCCTACGAGCGAAAACGATCACCGCGAGCACCGGCAGCATGAGCAGGAGCACGCTCCAGGGGAACGACCCGCTTCCGCTCAGGTCGAGCAGAACGCCGCCGATGACACCACCACCGGCCATGGCGACGTTCCACAACGTGACGAGCATCGCCTGCGCCGCGTCGGCCGACTCGCCACCGGCGTCGCCCGCGGCGGTCTGGAGGAGGGTCGGCACGCCACCCCAGCCGAGGCCCCACAGCGCGGCGGCGAGGTAGACCAGCGCCGGGTCCTTCGCGATCGTGGCCAGCATCAGCGCCGCCACCGCGACGAGCAGCGCGCTCAGGACGGTGAACACCCGCAGACGCCGGTGGATCCGGGCACCGACGATCCAGATGCTGACGATCGAGGCGATGCCGAAGACCAGCAGCACCGGACCGGTGTCGTCACCCATGCCGAGGCCGGCGAGGAACGTCGCGATGTAGGCGTACAGGATCGTGTGGGCGAGGACGAAGACGAGCGTGACGAACAGCACCGGCGTCACGCCGGGCACGCGCAGGGTCGGCAGCATCTTCGGTCGCTCACCGCGTCCCTGTCCCGGGTAGTCCGGCACGGCCACGATGATCCAGACCAGCAGTACCGCGGTCAGCACCGTCATCGCCATGAACGCGGTGCGCCAGCCCGCGACCTGGCCGAGGAACGTGCCGGCGGGCACGCCGAGGCACAGCGCGACAGGAATGCCGGCCATCGCGATCGCGATCGCCCTGCCTTGCTGCTGAGGGGCGACCATGCGCCGTGCGTAACCTGCGAGCAGCGCCCAGGCCAGACCGGCGGCGACACCCGCGACGAACCGCGCCACCATCGTCACGCTGTAGACCGAGGACACGGCGGTCACGGTGTTGGCGATGGCGAAGCCCGCCATCGAGGTCAGCAGCAACCGCTTGCGCCGCCAGCCCGCGGTCATCGACGACAGCGGGATCGCGGTCAACACGGTGCCGAGCGCGTAGATCGTGACGGTCTGGCCGGTCGCCGACTCGCTCACGCCGAGGGAGGCGCTCATCGCCGGGAGCAGGCCCGCCGGCAGCGTTTCGGTGAGGCTCGTGATGAAGACGGCGGTGGCGAGGGACAGCAGGGCGAACAGGGGCAGCTTCTGGCCGTCCGAACCGTCCTTGCCCGCTGTCGGCACGGCACCCGTGCCGTAGGTGGTTTCTGGTGTTGCGCTCATGTGGCGTGCTCCGGTTCTCCTGCGGACGTGATCATCGGTGGCTCAGGCCACCTCCCCGGCACAGCCGCGGCTGTCGAGCGGAGCCACCGCGTTGACGCGGATGCCGCGCTCGGTCATCGCGGTGGCGAGTGCCAGGACGGACTCGGCGGATGTGGGCGTGGTGAGCACGACCGCACCACCGTCCAGCAGCCGTGGCAGGAGTGGCGACGTCCCGTCCACGGCATCGGCGAACAGGAAGTCGATGCCCTCGGCACCGAGGCCGCTGTCGAGGTCGGCGGGCGCGACGACGCGAGCGGCCGAGCCCACCTCCGCACGGGCGTCGGCGCGCTTCGCCTCGGTGTCCGCGTACTTGGTCATGCCGCTCCCTCCCACGTGATGAGCCACTCTGCTCAGGGGCGCTTCGGACTCGCTTACGATCGGCTTGCGGTCGGCTACGACTCGACACCAGGAGTGATGCATGCGGTTCGGGGTCCTCGGCCCACTGGCGGTGTGGGACGAGAAGGGGGAACCGGTCACCGTCCCGGAGCTCAAGGTGCGGGCGCTGCTCGCGGCGCTGGTCGCGCACGACGGCGACCTGGTCGCCGTGGACAGCCTGATCCACCACCTGTGGGGCGACCGCCCGCCGGGCAAGCCCGCGGGCGCGTTGCAGGCGAAGATCTCCCAGCTGCGCAGGATTCTCGGCAGGGACCGGGTCGTTCGGCAACCGCCGGGGTACCGGTTGCGCCTCGACGGCGCCGAGGACCTCGACGCCGCCCGGTTCCGAGACCTCGTGGTGCGGGCCAGGTCCACAGTGGACCCGCGCGCACGGGTGGCGCTGTTCGCGGAGGCACTCGATCTGTGGCGCGGCGCCGCGTTCGCGGACTTCGCCGACGAGGAGTTCGTGCGGTCGGCCGCTCACCGCCTCACCGAGCTGCGGCTGTCCGTCGTCGAGGAGCAGGCGAAGGCGAGACTGGAGGCCGGCGACCACGCGCTCGCCGTGGGTGAGCTCGCGGACGTCGTTCCGCAGCACCCGCTGCGGGAAGGGCTGCGCGCGGTGCAGATGCGGGCTCTTTACCTGACAGGGCGGCAGAGCGAGGCGCTCACGTCGTACGAGGACTTGCGAGCCCGCCTCGCCGAGGAGTTGGGCATCGACCCGAGCCCCGAGCTGCGGGCGCTGCACCAGGCGATGCTGCGACAGGACACCGAGCTGGGCTCCCGCCGGGAAGCCGGTTCCGACGTGCCGGCCCCACAGGCGCACTCGAACCTGCCGAACGCGCTCACCCCGCTCATCGGGCGGGAGCGATCTCTCGCGCGGCTGGCCGAACTGCGCCGCACGGCCAGGCTGGTCACGCTCACCGGTCCCGGTGGCGTGGGCAAGTCCAGCCTGGCGGTTGCGGCCGCCGCGCAGGAGGCCGAGCTCCGGCCTGACGGGTTTCCGGACGGGGTGTGGCTCGTCGAGTTCGCCGGACTGCGTTCGGGAGCCGTGACGGATCTGGCTCAGGTCATCGCGGCCGTGCTCGGGATCAGGGACGGCTCACCGGCCGCACCGGTCGCAGTCACCGGCGGAACCACGTCCGCGCAACGCCTCGCCACGGCGCTGCGCGACCGGCGCACGTTGCTGGTGCTGGACAACTGCGAGCACGTCATCGGCGCCGCCGCCGAGCTCACCGAACTGCTGCTACGCACCGCGCGCGGTCTGCGCGTCATCGCCACCAGCCAAGAACCTCTGGGCATCGCCGGTGAGGACGTGTTCGCCGTGGAGCCGCTGCCGACTCCGGACGCGCTGAGGCTCTTCATCGCGCGTGCCGCCGCGTCCGCACCGGGATTCCCTTCCCGCCAGGAGGACTGCGACCCGGCCGACCTCGAAGCGATGACCGAGATCTGCCGGCGCCTCGACGGAATCCCGCTCGCACTGGAGCTCGCGGCCACCCGCGTGCGCGCGCTCGGTGTGCGGGAACTGGCGGTGCGGCTGCACGACCGGTTCTCCATCCTCACCCTCGGACAGCGCGGCGCTCCCGCGCGGCAGCGAACCCTGCGGGCGATGATCGACTGGAGCTGGGAGCTGCTCAGCGCTCCGGAACGGATCGTCCTGCGCCGTCTCGCCGTGCACAGCGACGGCTGCGACCTGGTCGCAGCCGAAGAAGTGTGCGCGGGCGACGGCGTCGCACGGGCGGAGGTGCTCGACCTCGTCACCCGGCTTGTGGACCGTTCCCTCGTGGTCGTGGCGAAAGGGCCGGCCGGTCCCCGGTACCGGCTGCTGGAGTCGGTCTCCGCCTACGCAACGGAACGGCTGCACGAGATGGAGGACTTCGCGTCGGCGCGCGACCGCCACCTCCGCCACTACCTCGCAGTGGCCGAGCACGCCGAACCGCAATTGCGTGGCCGGGACCAACGGGTGTGGCTCAGCCGCCTCGACGCCGAGGCCGGGAACATGCGCGCCGCCCTGGAACACGCCGGCGACTCAGCACGGTCGGGCGAGGCCGTCCGGCTGGCCACCGCACTGTCGTGGTGGTGGCTGCTGCGCGGCAGGCTCACCGAGGGCCGCGGAGCCTTGGCCGCTGCTTTGAACACCTGCGCTGGAGAATCACCGGAGCTCGCTGTGCTGCACGGCGCTTTCGCCCTGCTCAACGGCGATCACACGGCGGCCTCCGTCGTCTCCGCCGCTGATGCGATCCCTGTCGCGGTGCGCCGCGCACGCGCACTGTGGCTCTGCGCCTACGGCTTGTTCAACGCGGGCGACGCGTCGTCGTCGGCGGAGGTGAACGCCCGCGCGCTCGACCTGTTCACCGCCGAGGAAGACCAGTGGGGAACCGCGGCATCACTGGGCCTGCGCGCGATGCTCGCCCTGGTGCGCGGTGACCTGGCGGCCCTCGGCCGTGACGGGAGACGCAGCGCCGAGCTCTTCCGCCGGCTCGGCGACCGGTGGGGCGAGATGCAGACCATCCCGCCGCTCGCCACGCTCGCCGAGATCAGAGGTGACTACGAGTACGCCACGCGCTGCCAGCACGAAGGGCTGCTCATCGCCCAGGAACTGGGCCTGCAGGCGGAGGTGTCGGCACGGCTGTCCGGCCTGGGCCGCCTGGCCCTGCTGCGGCGGGACTGGAACCGGGCACGCGACCTGCACCAACGGGCGTACCGCATCGCCGTCGAACACGGCTACACCTACGGTCAGATCCACTCGGAAATGGGCCTGGCACTGGGCGCCCGCCGCGCCGGCGATCCGGACACCGCAGAGGAGCACCTGCGGCACATCCGTGACGGATACGCGGACCTGTCCTCGTTGGTGGGCGATCACCTGCTGCACGCGGAACTCGGCTTCATCGCGGAACTCCGCGGCGACGCCGAGGGTGCGGCCGCTCACCACCTGCGAAGCCTGGAGCTGGCCCGCTCACTCGACGAACCGCGCGCCCTCGCCCTGTCCCTGGAAGGCCTGGCCGGAGCCGCGGCCGTCCGCGGTGGGCACCACGCCACCGAGTCCGCGTTGCTGCTCGGTGCCGCCGACGCAGCCCGGCGCAGCGTGGACGCACCGCTCCCGTCCGCCGAGCGCGGTGACGTGGACCGCATCACCGCCGCGGCCCGGTCCGCACTGGGCGACCCCGCCTTCGCCGAGGTCTTCGAACGCGGCACCCGGCTGTCCGAAGAGGAGGTTGTGGCTCTGACAACGGAGATTTGCGATTTCGTGTGCCAGTAATGGATTTCCCCGTCCGTTAGCGCGGCCGGACTTCGTCGCAGCTCACCCGGAGATTGACTGTGCTTCCGTGCGAGGTAGTGCACCTCGTTCTCGAACGAGACGTCGTGGCTCCTCACGTCGATCGCGATGCGGTCGACGCCTCACGCCGTGTGAAGGCAGGTCGAAGCCAGGGACTTGTGGCTGCCGGTCGACCGGACCTGCGCGCTCGTGAGCTCGCCGGAGCGCAATGCGTCAGCGGGAACTCCCGCGTTCGAGTGCGCGTGGTCCTTCATCGGCTGAAGTCTCTCCGGGCGCCCGACACGTTGGTCTTCGTCAGCCGTGATCCGTCGAATAGGAG
>JASLAV010000082.1 GCA_030146905.1 Lentzea sp.
CCGCCGGGCGGAAGAAGATCGACCGGGATTCGAGCGCCGAGTAGCCGTTGTCCTGCACGCGCAGGCCCGGCAGTGTCACGTAGGAGGCGAGGTCGAGGCCGAGCCCGAACTGGATGAGGCCGATGAACGCGCCGAACGTCATACAGCCCACGACGACCTTGAGCATGCGGCTCAGGCGTTCGGCGGTGCGGATCGCGTCGATCACGAACACCGCGAGCGCCGACATCGCCACGATCCGGATCAGCGCCGAGTCCGACACCGACAGCTCGTCGGGCGGCAGGTAGCGGCGGGTGGCCAGGGCGTAGGTGGACAGGTGCAGCAGCACGTAGAGCCCGAGCAGCGTCCGGACGGTGTTGCGGCCCTTGGCGAGACCCAGGTGGTCGACGAGGTGCGCGGCGAACCACAGCACCGCCAGGCACAGCGCCACGAACAACGCGGGCGGCAGCGTGATCGGGACGAACGCGATGGTGAACCTGGCGGGAACGACGAGCAGCGCCAGCACGTAGAAGATGACGAGCGTGGCGCCGTCGGCGCGCTGCTGGGTCAGTCGTCTTTCGTCGGCCACGGCGGGTCTGCGGGCTTGGGCGCGGGGATGATGACCGTCTTCTGGTGCGCGTTCGGCACGCCGTGGCCCACGGGCCGTTGCGGCTGCCCGCCGTTGGCGCCGGCCTGGGGCCGGGACGCCGGGGCGTGCGACGGTGCGGATGGCGGTGGGGGAGTGTCCTTCTCGGACGGTGGCGCCGCGCCGGACTCCTTGTCCTTGCGCCGCTTCACCTTGTTCATGATCGAGTCGGCGGCGAACGTCGAGGCGAGCGTCAGCAGCAGCAACACGACCGTCGCCGCGCCCACGTACCGGACCTTGCCGCCGATCTTGGCCGACGCGGTGGTCGGCTTCACCAGGATCTGCGCCGTGATGAACGTCTGCTCCGGCGCGTTCAACGCCTTCTGCTGCGCCGCGAGCTCGTTCACGGTCTTCTCGAGCACCTTGCCGACGAGGCCCTCCGCAGACTCGGCCGAGTCGGCCTCGGTCGAGATGAACAGCAGCGGGCCGCCGACGGGGCCGGTGTTCGCGGTGTAGGTCGCCGTCGATCCCTTGCCCGCCAGCTCTTCCGCGGTCTTCGGGTCGCCCAGCACCTGGGTGAGGATCTGCGCGGTGGTCGTGAGGCTGCCGTCGAACTGCAGCAGCGGGTTGACCTTGACCACGTCCTCCGGCTTGGTCTTCTCCGAGAACCGGCCACCGGCGGCGGGGGAGGTGAGGACCAGCACGCCGGTCGACTCGTACCGCGTGGGCACCGTGACGTAGACGTACAGGGCGAGGACACCGGTGAGCAGCACTGCGGGCACGGCGATGTACCACCGCCGCCGCAGCACTCGTACGGTTCCCCAGAAGTCCATCAAAATCCCCGATTCGCGGCTCGGTCTTGCGAACGCACTGCCCGCAGGGTATCGCCTGCCTGGAAAATCGGGGTGAGCCGCCAACTGTTACAGCCGGTAGCGCGGCGGCGATGAAGGAGGGGAAACCAGGAGGCAGAATGCGTGTGCGAAGACTGGCTGTGACCGTTGCGGCCATCCTCGTGGTCATCGGCGGGACGACGGCTTACGTCGTCACAGCCGCCACCGACGCGAACGAGCCCGAGGGCGCGGAGACCGTGTCCCAGGCCAAGACGGGCGACCTGCTCTTCGTCGACCTCGCCGGCGGGCAGAACCGCGTCGAGAAGCTCGCCGACGGCGGTGCCCGCACCCCGACCGACCTCGCCTGCCAGCGGTTTTACGTCTCCGCGGACACGAGCGTGTGCCTGAAGCTCTCCGGTCCCGGCCCGTCCTACGCCGCCGAGATCAGCCGTGACGGCAAGCCGTTCAGGACGGTTCCGCTGCCCGGCATCCCGAGCCGCGCGAAGGTCTCGAAGTCCGGGAACGTGGTGTCCTGGACGAGTTTCGTCACCGGCGACTCGTACTCGGTGCCCGGCGGTTTTTCCACCCGGACGGGATTCTTCGACGTCCGCACGGGCGAGACGGTGGAGTCCGTCGAGCACTTCGCGGCCACTGTGGAGGGTGCACCCCTCACCGCCAGTGACGCCAACTACTGGGGCCTGACCGTCGGTGCCGACGACCGGACGTTCTACGCCACGCTCGCCAGCGGCGGTTTCACCTGGCTGGTGAAGGGTGATCTCGGGACGAAGTCGGTGACGTCGCTGCGCCGCGATGCCGAGTGCCCCTCGCTTTCCCCGGACGGCACGAAGATCGCCTACAAGAAGCGCATCGGCCGCCTCGGGCCGTGGGACCTCGCGGTGCTCGACCTCGCCACGAACGAGGAGAAGCGCCTGCCGGGCACGGCGGGCATCGACGACCAGGCGACGTGGCTCAGCGGCACGGAGCTCGCGTTCGCCGCGGTGCCCAAGGACGCCAGGCTGCCGGCCGTTCACGTCGCACCCGCCGACGGCTCGCAGCCCGCGAGGGTCCTGATCCCGGACGCCACCTCGCCGTCGCCGATCACGTAGCCAGCTCCCGGCGGAGCACCTTCTCCAGCTCGTGGCCGGCCGCGTCCCACGAACGTCCCTCCACACTGGACGCGGCCGCCCTGGCGATCACGTCGAAGTCCGGCGATGTGACCACTTCGGACAAAGCGCGCGCCAGTGAGTGCGGGGTGGGTGCCGCGTACCGGACGTGGTCGTTGTCCAGGACCACGCGGTTGAAGTGCGCGTCGTTCACCACCGGGATGCACCCGGCGGCGAGCATCTCGTGCGGCACCAGGGAGACGTTGGTCATCGACAGCGACAACCCGGCGAAGCACCGGTTGTAGATGGCGTTCAGGTCGTCGGGCGTGACCAGGCCGTGGTCGACGAACTGCGGCCCGAGCCGCCCGATCTTCTCGCCGTAGACGTGGATCTTGAGGTCGGGGTGCTCCTCGGCGAACACCTCCAGCGCGAGCAGGCCCAGCTCGAACGCGCGCCGCGGGGCCTTGCGCCGGGCGTAGAAGACGATGCCGTCGCGCTCGCCGCCGCCGAAGGAGTACCTGTCGGCGTCGCAGCCGAAGTCGAAGTGGTCGGCCGGCATGCCGTGCTCGTCGAGGACCTTGTCGGCGAGGAAGCGCCCGGCGGTGAAGCCGTGCATGCCCATGCGGTAGGTGTTCTCCGCCAGCGTGTGCAGGCCGCCCTGCGGGTAGAACCACGGCTCGTAGTCCTGGACGAGGTAGAACCTCTTGCCCTTGCACGGGTCGTTGAACGCCGGGTAGGCGGTGATCCACGCCGTCGCGAACACCGCGTGCGCGTCGGCCATCCCGTCGGTCACGTCGTGGATCGAGCCGCGGAAGAACGGGAACGCGTCCCTGATGCCGGCCTCGAGGTCGGCGACCGTGTTGCCGAACGTGTCGTAGAGGTAGAGCCGGCACTCGTGGCCGGCAGACTCCAGGTGCCGGACGAGCCGGAACATCGTGGTGTGGCCACCGGAGCCATTGGACGGGGGAGTGGTCACCCAGTTGACCGTCAGCCTGCCGTCCTGCGGGATCGGCGGGACGACCACGGGCTTGCGCACCTCGACGTCGGCCCTGCGCACGTCCTCCATGCGCACGGGCAACTCCTCGCCCTCGACGCCGAGGCGGCGGGACGCGGCGGTGAGCAGGCGGGCGCCGAGCCGCTTCGCACCCTGCTCCCTGACGATCTTCGTGACCTGCCTCAGGCGTCTCACGCGGCAGCCCTCTTCTTCAGCACGGCAACGACCTCGTGTCTCATCGGGAACACCACGAGCAGGTAGGCGAGGCACGACAACGCGCCGCCCACGAGTATCTGCAGCAGCTGGCTGTCGATCACGTTCCGCACGCCGAGCACCACGGCGACCATGAGCACGCCGCCGAGGAACGGCCGCAGCAGCCTGGCACCGAGGGCGCCGGGACGGATGCCGTAGGGCCTGAACGTGACGAGGTAGGCGGGCGTGATGACCAGGACGGCGACGATCACGTGCGCTGCGGCGACCCCGCGGATGCCGTCGAGGTGCGCGCCCAGCGCCAGCAGCGGCACCAGCGCGCCCAGCCACACCAGGTGGATCCACAGGATCGCGCGCGACCGCCCGGCAGAGGCCAGGAAGTCGTACCCGAGCTCCAGCGCGACCCTGACCGCGCCGAGCAGCACGAGCAACGCCAGCGCGGCCGCCGCGGGCGCCCAGCGCTCGCCGTAGACGACGCGGATGAGCGGCTCGGCCAGCGAGGCCAGCAGCACGCACGCGGGCACCGTGACGAGCGCCAGCAGGCTCAGCGCGCGGCCGAACGCCTTCTGGAACAGCTCGGGGTCCTCGCGAACCTTGGAGAACGCGGCCAGCGAGACGCTGCGGACCGGCGCGGAGAACGCCGCCACCGGCCAGCTCGCCAGGTTGAACGCCAGCAGGTAGAAGCCCAGCGGCACCGTGCCGAGCATCGCGCCGACCACGATGTAGTCGACGTTCATCACGCCGAAGATCAGCAGGCTCGACCCGGCGAGCGGCAGCCCGAACGCCAGCAGCTCCCTGGCCTGCACGGAGTTCCAGCCGGGCCGGAACCTGTCCTTGGTCAGCCAGAACATGATGACCGCCGCGGAGAGGTTCTGCGCGATCCGCTGCCACGCGAGGCTCCAGGCGCCGAACCCCATCAGCGCGAGCACGACGGCGACGGCCGTCCCCGCCACGAACGCGGCGGTGTCGGCGTAGAACTTGTGGTCCTGCCGGAAGTTCCGCTGCATCATCGCGCCCGGCACGGCGGTCGCGCCGGCGACGACGAGGGCCACCGACATGAGCTGGATGACACCGGTCGCCTCGGGCGCGTCCATCGCGTTCGAGAACCACGGCGCGCCGACCACGCAGATCAGCGCCAGCACCCCGCCGGATGCGAGCGACAGCGTCGTGACGGTAGGCGCCATCTCCTCGATCGGGCCGTTGTGGCGCACCAGGGCGGCGCTGACGCCGAGCTCCGAGACGCTCAGCACGATGTTGAGCACGACCAGCGCGACCGCGAAGACGCCGAACTGCTCGGGGGCGATCAGGCGGGCCAGCAGGACGCTGATGCCGACCGCCGCCAGGCGTTGGAGCAAGGAGTTGACGGCGCTCCAGCGGATCGCCGAGGAGACCTTGCCTTCGAGTCCGGCGATCGACGGCTGGGTGGGGTCCGGTGACGCGTCGTCGGTCGCCACCCGGCCAGGCTGGTTCGCCGGGCCGCCGCTACCTGTCGTCACTGCGTGCCCCGCTGCTTCTGCTGACCGCTGCGCGTCGTCGCCGCCCGGGTTGCTGCTTTGAACGGGCTGTCGGTTGCCGTCACCGCTCGGCTCGGCTGATCTGAGGAGGCGCCGTTACCTGCAGTCGTCGCTCGGCTCGCTGCTTCCAGCACCTCGCTGGTTGCCGTCACCACTCGGCTTGCCGCTTCCAGTACCTCGCTGACCCTTGACACCGCTCTCCTGGCTGCTTGCAGCAGGGCGTCGGCTGCCATCACAGCTCGCTTCGCTGCTGTGAGCGGGCCCTTGTCCTCGTCGACCGTGCTCACCACTCGCCCCGCCACTTCCAGCGCTGCGTGCCGACCCACAGCTTCGCGCGCTTGTAGGCGTGCGGCGCGAGGAAGAGCTGGGTCCGGTTGAGCAACGACGGGCTGAACTTCCGGCGTCGCAGCAGGGCCCGGTACTCCGGCAGCTCGTCGAGCGCGGGGTAGGTCTCGCGGGCGAAGTCGAGGAGCTCGGACTCGGTGCCGTCGAGCCGGTCGCGGTCGTGCAGGCGGACCGCGCGCCACAGCGCGTCGCCCGCGATGGCCTTGTGCGCCAGCGTCCCGAGCCGCGCGGGCAGGTCGGGGTTCTGCTCCAGCACGAGGTCGAACACGTCGCGACGCTGTTCCAGGTCGGCGAACACCGACTTGAACGTGGTGCGCATCATCGAGTTCTCGTGCACCCGGTAGTACGCGCCCGGTTTGCCGCTGACGTACCCGATGTCCGACACGGCCGCGATGCGCAGCCACATCTCCAGGTCACCCGCGTGCGGCAGGTCGGAGCGGTAGCCGCCGACCTTCTGCTGGACCTTGGTGCGCACCACGACCTCGGGCGAGGAGATCACGTTGCGGCTGCTGCGGAAGCGGTTCTCGATCCACTCCTCGCCGCGCCAGACCTTCGCCGTCGTCGGCAGCTGCGTGACCTTGGGCAACGCGTTGTGGTCGTTGTAGTACACGACGCGTCCGTAGACCATGCCCACGTCCGGGTTCTGCTCGAACACCGCGGCCGCGCGCTGCAACGCCCCCGGCGCCAGCAGGTCGTCCGCGGACAGCAGCACCGTGTAGTCGGCGCTCGCCCAGTCCAGCAGACCCTCGTTGTAGGTGGCGATGTGCCCCTTGTTCACCTCGTGCCGGTAGCCCTCGACGCGCTTGTCCGCGCCCATCAGCTCGGCCATGACCTCGGGGGTGTTGTCCGAAGAGGTGTCGTCGATCACAAGCACCCGCACGTCCACGCCGGGCTGGTCCAGGACGCTGCGGACACAGGCGGGCAGGAAATGGGCATAGTTGTAGCAAGGGATCACGACGTCCACTGTGGGAAGCGTTGGCACATCCTGGGTATCGGTCTGCGCTCCCGTTCGTTAGCCCCGCAACGTTTCGGTCCCACGTGACGATGTACGCGATGACCGGAGTAAGGGGAGTCATGGCCGACCACGTCATCCTGACGCGCTTCAACCTGCCTTCGAAGGGTGCCGAAAGTTACGTCCGGGCAAAGGAAGGATGGCTGACCGAGCGCGTTGCCCTGTTCGAGCGCTACTGCCTGCCATCGGTTCTCTCGCAGACGGACGAACGGACGCGTTGGCTCATCTACTTCGACCCCGAATCACCCTCCTGGCTCAAGGACAGAATCGCCTCGCACGGTGACGCGTACACACCCGTTTACCGCGCGGAAGTGTCGCGCGAGGAGTTGAGATCGGACATCCGGTCGCTTTTATCCCGGGCGGGTTACGAGCTCATCACCACGAACCTGGACAACGACGACGGCCTGGCCGTCGATTTCGTCGAACGCCTCTGCGCCGCACCCCGGCCCACGACGACGGCGGCGTACTACCTGGTCAACGGTCTGATCAAGTCTCCTGGTGGCCTGTACCACCGCGTGGACAGGCACAACGCGTTCGTGTCGGTCCGCGAGTCGTGGGACGAGCCGGTGACGTGCTGGGCGCACTGGCACAACCACATGCACCTGCACTTCCCCGTCGTGGAACTGGGCGGCGCGCCGGCG
>JASLAV010000085.1 GCA_030146905.1 Lentzea sp.
TCGTTTCGCGAACCGTGAGCAGCCGCCACGGCTGGAACAGGTACAGCCCCACCCCGAGCGCGATGACCACGAAAACTGAGACGGGAATCAGGAATCGACGATGCCGCATACCGAAAATACTGGCCCAAACCGGACCGAAAAGAGCTTACGGAGTTGTTAGGGTCCCCAACCGTGGCGACACAGGCGAGGATCGGCCAGGCAGTGCTGGGGGTCCTGATGGTCGGCTGCGCCCTGACGGGCCTGTTCCCCAAGCCGGTACCGCTCCTCTTCGCGATAGCGGCGGTGGGCACGGTCAACGCGGCGTTCCCGCTCATGCGCACGTTCGGCTCCGCACTGCTGGGCGGCGTGGCGGCGTCCTCCATCGCCCTGTCCTCGGTCCCGTTCGTCACGTGCTCCACGGAACGGTTCACCGAGGTGTTCACCTGCACGGGTGACGCTCCGACATGGCACCTGACCGGAACCGTGCTGGTGGCAGGCCTTTCCGGGGCCAGTCTGGTGCTGGCCAGGATCACAGACCAATGACAGCGATCACTCAACCGGGCGCGCAGAGGAGCCGATAAGGCATCAGGCGAACGTTCTCCCGCGACCGGGCAACCCGGTAATCTGCCGGGAGCGTGATCGCCTGACTTCACCCCGTGAGCATTTGAGGAGGACTGCTGTGCGCGCACTGTGGGCAGCAGGTGGTTCCGCCGTGTTCGGGTCCGCACTGCTGGGAGTGCTGGTGGGCATGGCGATCCACGGCGCGAACACCGAAGAACCGCAGAGCAGACCCCCGGCATCGACGTGGGTCCAGTCCACGACGAACTCCGCACCGAGCCAGACCGAGATCGCCCCGGCCACCAGCGAAGCTCCGCACAGCACCACGAGCGCACCCCAGAGCCCGGTGCAGACGCCGAAGAAGACCACCCCACCCCCGGCCGTGACGAACCAGGCCCCACCACCGGCCGCCCCACCGGCGTCGTCGTCGACGACCGCACCGTCGTCCGGCTGGCCGTGCAGCCCCCTGAACCCGCTGCCGCCCCCCACGTGCAAGAACCTGGAAAGCGGCGAGTAGAGCCCCGGACTAGCTCGCGGGCAGGCTCACGCAAGGGGCCCCTTGGGTTGAGGCTCCCCCGCGACCCAACCTAGCCATGGGGTCCGACAAGACGGACGATCTTGGCACGCGAGGTCTCAACAACCTGAAGGCAACCGGCCTGGCATTCCCCCGCGAAGCCGAAGGCGAGCCGTCCCGAGCAAAGCGAGGCAACCACCAACGCAACAGCAAGCCGCCCAAAGCACCAGGCGTGCCATCAACCCGCAGACGGCGCCGGACGGCTCCTTCGGGAGTGCCGGGGGCTTGGGGGCAGAGCCACCAAAAACCCAAAACTCAAGCAGACTCCCGCCGAACCAACACGGTGGGCAGCATCTGCTTCTTCGACTTGACCGTCTCATCCCGAAGCAGCTTCATCAGGTGCTCGACCATGTGCTTGACCTGCCGATCGGAATCCTGCCGAATGGAGGTCAACGGCGGAGAGGTGTGCTCGGCGATAGCGACATGATCATCGAACCCGACAACGGCAACGTCCTCGGGAACCCGCTTCCCAGCCTCCTGCAACGTCTCCAACGCCCCAGCAGCCATCAGGTCGGAAGCGACGAAAACAGCGTCCAATGCAGGAACCCGGGACAACAACACGGACATCGCCTTGCGGCCACCCTCACGGGTGAACCCACCGTCCTCGACGAGCCGGGCGGCGGCCTTGTCGTCGAGACCGAGCGCGGACCGGAACCCGTTCAACCGATCTATGGCGGACAACTCGTCCACCGGCCCGGAGACGTGCACGATCTTCTTGCGCCCGAGCGACTTCAGGAGATCGGTGGCGAGCACGGCACCGCCCTCGTTGTCGTTGTCCACGAGGTGCATCCCCCGCAACGACCCCCAGGGCTTGCCCGCGTACACCACCGGCAGCGGCAGCTTCTTCACGACGGAGACGAGCTCGTCGTTGCGGTGCGGCGCGAACACCAGAGCACCGTCGACGTGCCCGCCCGCCAGGAACCGGTGCGCCCTGGCCTGGTCGTCGGGCGAGTGCACCAGCATCAGCACCATCTGCACGTCGACGTCGGCCAGCGCACGCGCCCCCGCGCGGATCAGCCGGGCGAAGTGCGGGTCATCGAAGATCTTGGGCTCCGGCTCGGAGAACAGCACGGCCACGGCGCCTGTGCGGCGGGTGACCAGCGCCCGCGCGGCGCGGTTCGGCTGGTAGCCCAGCGCCAGCACGGCTGCGTTGACCGCTTCCAGCGCTTCGGGACTGACGCGCGGTGACGCGTTCAGCACTCGTGACGCCGTGGCGCGGGAGACCCCAGCCCTCGCGGCAACGTCTTCCAACGTCGGACGCGCGTGGATGGACACGAGCACCACCACTCCTCGATGAAAACCTTTGATCCGCCAAGCAGCTTAGCCCCAAGCGATCTCCGAGGAGGGTTTCCGCGCTGTTCACCGAGTATTTTCAGCCGCCACCGCCGTGATCGACGTCTTCAGGGCACGCCCGCGCGGCGCGATCGAAACGCGGAGCAGTCCGTCCTCCCGGCGTGTCGTGGTCTGCAGGCCGGCGCGAGCGGCCGTCCTGACCAGAGCGGTCTCCGACGGCAGGCACCACGCCACCAGCTCCGCGTAGCCGGCGGCTCTGGCGTCGGAGGCCAGTGCGCCGAGCAGGGCCGTGCCCACTCCCCTGCGCTGCCACGCGTCCTCCACCAGCAGCGAGATCTCCGCGCAGTCCGGGGTGCCGGTCTGGATGAGCTGCCCGAGTGCCACCACCTGGTCGGCGCACTGGACGAGGACCGTGGTGCCGCGCGGCGGGTTGAGCAGGCGGTGCAGCCAACGGCGCGGGACCGTGCGCATGCCGGAGTGGTAGCGGTTGAACATCGTCCTCATGGAACAGCGGGCGTGCAGGTCGGCCACGTCGTCCTCGTCGGAGCCCGTGCCGGGGCGCAGGACCAGTGCCACGTCGTCGTCGCTCAGC
>JASLAV010000133.1 GCA_030146905.1 Lentzea sp.
GTCCAGTTCGGACAACGCGGCGCCGACGCTCGTGGCCGACGCACCGCGCGTCGAGCCCACCCCGACGACGAGCGTGCGGGGGATGATGCGCAGCACGTTGTTCTTGGTCGCCGCGGCGCGGTCGTCGACGACGATCAGCCACGTCGCGTCCTCGCCCGCCGCCACCACGTTCGGCGGCAGCGCGGGCAGGGGGAAGTTCAACGGGTTGCGCAGCACGACCTTCTCGCCGGCCTCGATGGCGGCGACGCACGCCGCGACGTCGCCGTCGGCGGTGGCGTCGAGCTGCTCGACCAGCTCGTCCAGCACCGAGTCGATCAACGGGCCGCCGGTCACGACGGGCGTGCGGTTCAGCAGGTCCGCGACCTGGAGGGCGAGCGCGTCCGCGTCACCGGCCAGCGCCACGACGAAGTGCTGGTCCACGCACACCACGGCGGGGTCGGACCGCCTGTCCCGCACCAGGGGCGCGATCACCCTGACCGCGGAGCCCGCGTCCAGGAACAGCACGGCGGCGCCGAGCCGCGTCCACAGCTGCTGCACGGCGGGCTTCACGGGGCCGTCGGGGACCACCGCGTCCGCACCCAGGAGACCGGCGAGGTCGGCGGCGTCACCACGCTGCACGGGGCCGGCGAAGACACCGATCACTTCTTGCTTCCCCACAACACGGTCACCGGGACCGCCGGGGCGAATCCCGAGTCCAGCAGGCGGGAGGCGGTCCAGTGCACACCTTCCACCTCGTACCCGGCCGCCTGCAGCGCGTCGCGGGCGGGCACGATCTCGTCCACGCTCTCCGTCACGACGACCACGCGCCTGGCCGACACCGCCGCACTCGCCTTGACCGCGGTGAGGTCGCCCCGCCCGACGAAGACCGCGTCAGGCCGCGGTAACGACGACGCGTCCAGCTCGGCTTCCTCGACGCGGACGTCGACGCCGTGCGCCGAGGCGTTCGCGATGATCCGCACGCACTGCACGGGATCGGGCTCGACGGCGATCACCGCGGCACCCAGCCGTGCGCACTCCACGCCCACTGCGCCGGAACCGGCCAGCACGTCCCACACCAGCACGCCGGGGCGCGGGGCGAGACGGGCCAGCACGAACGCGCGGACCTCGGCGCCGAGGACGTGCGTGCGACTCGCGAAGGCGTCATCCGGCAGCGCCCAGCCGTCGCGCGACTGCAGGAACTCGTTGTCCGCCAGGCACAACACGGCATCCGGTGCGGTCCAGCGCCTGGTCACCGCGTCACGCGGGTCCACAGTGGTCAGCCCGTCGCCGTCCGACACCACCAGCGTGCGGCGCCAGCCCGCGACACCCGCGCCGATCTCGGCGGGACCGATGCCCTCCGCCAGCTTCACGACCACGGCCGACCGGGCGCGGCACACGTTCAGCGCCGGGCGCAGGCCGTCCGCGGCGTCGACGACCTCGACCGGGCGGCCGGCCGCCTCGCGCAGCTCCTCGACCGTCATCAGTTGCCGGCGGTGCGCTTGGGCTTGCGGGCGGTGGGCTTCTTCTTCGACGCCGACGTCGAGGCGCGCACCGTCGGCGGCTTCGCCATCTCGGCGGCGACCACGATCAGCTTCGGCTTGGGAGCGGGTTCATCGGCGGGCTTGCGGACGGACTGCTGTATTTCCTCCACCGCCGTCCACGCGGGGTTGGGCTCGGCGGGAGCGGCGGCCGGAGCGGGCACGGGGGTCGCGGCGGGGATCGGCTCGTCGGCCCTCGTCGCGATGCGCGAGGCGGCACGGCGCGACCAGCGGGTCGGGCGGGCGGCGCGGATCGGCTCGTCGACGGACGTGGTGGCCGAGGTCGAGACACGACGCGTCGGCGCCTTCACCGCGGTACCGACCAGGAACAACGTCTGGCGGTACAGCTTGTGCTGCTTCACCACCGACTCCAGCTCGCCGACCGTGGTGTGCACGACCAGCTCGTCGGCCTGGCTCACCTTGTAGGCCACGACGACCGGGGTCTCGGCGGTGTACCCGCCCTCCAGCAGCTTCTCGACGAACTGCCCGGTGCGCGCACCGGAGACCGTGGCGGCCATCGTGGTCTGCAGCGCGGCGTACTCGCGGACGAGCTCGCTGCTCTCCGGCGAGATCAGCACGGCGGACGACGCCTCGGTCGCCGTGATCTCCCGGCCGATCCTGGCGGCGGCCGCGGCCACGACCGACACGCCCGGTACGACCTCGACCTCGAGGCCGAGGCGCACGCACAGGTCGTGCTGCTCCTGCACGCCACCACCGGTCGCGGCGTCACCGGCGTGCAGGCGCACGACCGCCTGACGTGACGCGGCGGCGCGGCGGTACAGGTCGGTGATCTCCTCGGCGGTCACGCGCGAGAAGTCGACCAGCTCGGCGCCGGCGCGGGCGTGCTCGCGCACGCACTCGGCCTCCACCACGCTGGGAGCCCAGACCACGACGTCGGCTTCCGCGAGGCGGCGCGCGCCCCGGAGAGTGATGAGGTCGGCGGCACCGGGACCGGCGCCGACGAAGGAGACCCGACCGGTCGTCGTCACGACAGCTCCACAGGGGTTTCGGCGAGAGGCTTAAGCGAAGACCGTACCGCCTGCCACTCCGGCCACGAACGGGTGGCAGGCCCGCACGAAACGGGCCACCGCCTCAGGGTCACCGGCCGGGTGCGTGTGCAGGTAGGACGCGTGCACACCGCCGGCCACGAACCCCTCGGCGACGGGTCGCGAGTCGACGCCGCGCCAGTGCCAGGCCGGTGGGGTGGAGTGCGGTGTGGACAGCTGGGTGCGGTGGAACTCGTGGCCGGTCACGCGGCTGCCGGGCGGGTGCAGCGGCGAACTGGTGGACGCCACGGCGTCCCGGTAGCCCAGGGTCAGCTTCGGCGTCATGAACCCCTCGGCGTCGAGCACACCGCACATCGGGTGGCCGTCGAGCGACTTCGCGAGGTACAGCAACCCACCGCACTCGGCGTGGACCGGCGCGCCCGATCGAGCGAACCGGGCGACCGCGTCGCGCAACTCCGCGTTGCCCGACAGGGCTTCCGCGTGCTGCTCGGGGAACCCGCCCGGCAGCACCAGCCCTGCGGTGCCCTCCGGGAGGTCCTCGTCGTTGAGCGGGTCGACGACCGTCACCGCCGCGCCCGCCGCCCTGAGCACCTCGACGTGTTCGGCGTAGCCGAACGTGAACGCCGCTCCTCCCGCCACGGCGATCAGCGGCTCGTCCTCGACGCGGTCGACCTGCGGTTCCCACGCGGCGACGGCCATCGACGGCACGGAGCTCGCGAGTCTGCGCACCGCGTCGAGGTCGACGTGCTTGGCCACCGCCGCGGCGATCGCGTCGACCGCGGAGACGGCCTCGGGACCGTGCTCCGCCGCCGTCACGAGTCCCAGGTGCCGTGAGGGCAGGGAGAACTGCGGGTCGCGCGGCAGCACGCCGAGCACGTCGAGCCCCACCTCGTCGCAGGCCGACCTGAGGACCTGCTCGTGCCGCTCGGACCCCACCTGGTTGAGGATCACGCCGCCGAGCCTGACCGTGGGGTCGTAGCCGCGGAACCCGTGCAGCAACGCCGCGAGCGACCGGCTCTGCCCGCGCGCGTCGACGACGAACAGCACGGGTGCGTTGATCAGCTTGGCGACGTGCGCGGTCGAGCCGATGCCGGCGGTGTCGACCCGGCCGTCGAACAGGCCCATCACGCCCTCGACGACGGCGATGTCGCAGCCGCGGGAACCGTGCGCGAACAGGCCGGGGATCCGGTGCTCGCCGACCATCACCGGGTCGAGGTTGCGCCCCGGCCTGGCGGTGGCCAGCGAGTGGTAGCCGGGGTCGATGTAGTCGGGGCCGACCTTGAACGGCGCGACCCGCGACCCGGCCCTGCGCAACGCGGCCATCAGGCCCGTCGCGACGGTGGTCTTGCCGCTGCCCGACGCGGGGGCGGCGACGACCAGCCTGTTCACCACTCGATCCCCCGCTGACCCTTCTGCCCGGCGTCCATCGGGTGCTTGACCTTGGTCATCTCCACCACGAGGTCGGCGGCGTCGACGAGCTTCTGCGGCGCGTACCTGCCGGTGATCACCACGTGCTGGTGACCCGGCCGGTTCGCCAGCGTCTCCACGACCTCGTCCACGTCGATCCAGCCCCAGTGCAGCGGGTAGGTGAACTCGTCGAGCACGTAGAAGCCGTGGCGTTCGGCCTCGATCCTGCGCCGGATCTCCTGCCAGCCCTCGAGAGCGGCGGCGGCGTGGTCGTCCTCGGTGCCCTGCTTGCGGGTCCAGGACCAGCCCTCGCCCATCTTGTGCCACTCGACGGCACCGCCCTCGCCGGTCTCGTCGTGCAGCCGGCCGAGCGCCTTGAAGGCGGACTCCTCGCCCACCTTCCACTTGGCGGACTTCACGAACTGGAACACGCCGATGTCCCAGCCCTGGTTCCAGCCGCGCAGCGCCATGCCGAACGCCGCCGTCGACTTCCCCTTCATCTCACCGGTGTGCAGCATCAGCAGCGGCCGGTTGCGGCGCTGGCGGGTGGTCAGGCCGTCCTTCGGCACCTCGGTGGGTTGTCCTTGAGGCACTGGGTTCTCCTTGATCGTCGGTCGCTGCTCCGCAGACTCCGGTGAGTTCGCCGGGAAGCTGGTCGAACTCACGCGGCCCGGACGACGCCGGCGAGGTGGTCGGCGGACAGCTGGTCGAGCTTCACGCAGGTGCCCCGCAGCGCTTCGGCGATCTTCTGCGCGAGGCCGAGCCGGACGTGGCCCTGTTCGCAGTCCACGACCACG
>JASLAV010000145.1 GCA_030146905.1 Lentzea sp.
GCGGTCTGGGCTCGTACGCCACGCAGTTCGCGTTGAACGGTGGAGCGACGCCCGTTTGCGTCGTCTCCTCGCCGGAGAAGGCCGCGATCGTTCGTTCCATGGGTGCCGAACTGATCATCGACCGCTCGGCGGAGGGCTACAAGTTCTGGAAGAACGAGCACGAGCAGGACCCGCGCGAGTGGAAGCGGTTCGGCGCGAAGATCCGCGAGCTGACCGGTGGCGAGGACCCGGACATCGTGTTCGAGCACCCCGGCCGTGAGACGTTCGGCGCGTCGGTCTTCGTGGCGCGCAAGGGCGGCAAGATCGTGACGTGCGCGTCGACCTCCGGGTACATGCACCAGTACGACAACCGCTACCTGTGGATGAACCTCAAGCACATCCTGTCCTCGCACTTCGCGAACTACCGCGAGGCGTGGGAGGCGAACCGGTTGATCGCAAAGGGAAAAATTCACCCGACAGTGTCCAAGGTGTACTCGTTGGACGAAACGGGCCAGGCTGCGCACGACGTCCACCGCAACGCGCACCAGGGCAAGGTCGGCGTGCTCTGCCTTGCCCCGGAAGAGGGTCTGGGTGTGGTGGATCACGAACTGCGCGCGAAGCACCTCACAGCTATCAATCGATTCCGGGGTGTGTGACCTTCCGGGGTGACCCGAACGGGTAGCGTGAGGGGCATGGGCCTCGCCGACGACCGTGACCTCGTCCCACTGGGATCCGGCTTCGACATCGTCAAGCGCGGTTACGACCGCGCCCAGGTCGAGGATCATCTCGAACGCCTCGACTCGGATCTGCGGCTGCTCGCCGCGGACCGCGATGCCGCCGTCTCCCAGACGTCCGACCTCGCGCGCCAGCTGGAAGCCGCGCGCTCGGAGATGTCCGAGCTGCGCAACCAGGTGGAGCGCCTGTCGCTGCCGCCGACGACGCTGGAGGGGCTCTCCGAGCGCCTCCAGCGCATGCTGCGGCTGGCCCAGGACGAGGCCAACGAGATCAGGGCCCGTGCCGAAGCCGAGAGCGGGCACATCCGCGCCAAGGCGGAAGCCGACGCGGGTGTGCTGCGCCAGCGCTACGAGAAGCTCATCGCCGAGCTCGACGAACGCCGCGCCACCATGGAGGCCGAGCACAAGGGCGTCCTGGAGACCGCGCGCAACGAGGCGGAGAAGATCGTCTCCGAGGCGGAGGCCTCCGCCCGCAAGATCGCCGACGAGTCCGAGCGCCGCCGCGTGACCGTCGAGGAGGACTTCGAGATCGCGATGGCCGCCCGCCGCTCGGAGGCCATGGCCACGCTGGCCACGCAGGAGGCCACCTCGAAGGCAGAGGCCGACCGCCGCGTGCGCGAGGCGGCCGAGGAGGCCGCGCGCGTCCGTGCCGCGATCACCCAGGAGCAGACCACCTCGAAGGCCGAGGCCGAACGCCGCCTGCGCGAGGCCACGGAAGAGGCCAACCGCCGCCGCCACGACTCGATCACCGAGGCCACCGCCCGCATCCAGGAGGCGACCGAGGAGTCGAACCGCCGCGTGCGCGAGGCCACCGAGGAAGCCAACCGCCGCACGTCCGCGGCCGCGCAGCGCGTCGAACAGCTCCGCAACCTGCGCAACCGCCTCTCGCACCAGCTCCACAACGTGCGGACGGCGCTGCAGGACGTGGTGCCGCTGCTCGACCCGGTGGAGGAGGACCCCTCGTCCGAGGGCGCTGCTCCGGTTCCGGCTCAGCCCGCACCTTCTCCCGCACAGTCGCAGCAGGGCCAGCCAGGTCAGGCACAGGCAGGTCAGGGTCAGCCGGGTCAGGGCCAGGGTCAGCCGGGCCAGCGTCAGCCGGGCCAGACGCAGGCTGGCCAGGGTCAGGTCGCTCCTGCGAAGAAGTCCCAGGGCAAGCCCGTCCCGGCCGCTTCCGCGCAGTCCACGCAGAACAAGCAGGCCCAGCCCGCACCCGCCCAGGCGGCTCAGCCCAAGCCCGCGCCTGCCCAGCCCGCTCCGACGCCGCAGGGCAAGGCCCCCGCCACGTCCCAGGCGGCCCCGGCGCAGAACAAGCAGGCGAACGCTTCACAGGTGGACGGCCCGACGGCCAAGATCGCGCGTCCGCAGCCGGCCAAGAAGGCCTGACGCCACAC
This sequence comes from Lentzea sp., assembly GCA_030146905.1. Next base: position 2,105 of record JASLAV010000145.1, read on the forward strand.
GCTCACGCAGGGGTCCCCCGGCCAGGGGGACCCCTGATTTCAATTATCCCAGCTAGCACCGACAATTTTGCGTCGTCGCAGGTCAGCGCTCGATTTCGTAGATCGCCGGCATCGGCATCGCGCGGCAGGAGTCCCAGTCCGCGTGACGCCCCGCCGCGATCAGCGCGCGTGACACGAACGTCCCGTGCGACCCGACCAGCACGGTCGTGTCCGGGTACTCCGACGCCATCCGCGCCAGCGCTCGCCCGGCCCGCGCGGTCAGCGCGTCCAGGCTCTCGCCCGCCCCGTGCGCGGCGCCGGGGTTCGCCCAGCTCCAGGCGTACCGCGTCTCCCAGTCCTCGCTCGGCAGCAGCCCCGGCTCCCACTCCCGCAGCGCCGGCCAGGTGACCACCTCCAAGCCCAGCATCGCGGCGGCGGGCGTGACCGTCTGCACCGCCCTCAGCTGCGGGCTCGACAGCACCGCCGACGGCGCGTACCCGGCGAGTCGCTCCGCCAAGGCCTCCGCCGCCTCCAGGCCCGCCGGGCTGAGCGGCCGCTGGTCGTCGTCGGGCTCACCGAGCCGCGGCCACACCGACTGCGCGTGGCGCACCAATACGATTCGTGTAGACACGTCACTCATCTTGGGGGAACAGGATGTTCGTCAAGCCGTTGGGCGCTGACGGTGCCGAGCTCAGGCCGTTGGAGCCGTGGCAGGCAGAGGAGTTCTTCGCGCACATGGAGCGCGGCCGGGACTTCATCGGGCAGCACATCGGGTTCGCCGACGCGGCGAAGGACCTGGAGAGCGCGCGCGAGCTCCTCCAGCGCTACGCGGACAAGGCCGCGACCGACACCGGCCGGATCTTCGGGATCTGGCTCGACGAGGTGCTGGTCGGCGGCGTGTTGTTCCGGGTCATGGACGTTCCGCAGGGACGCGCGGAGGTCGGCTGCTGGCTCGAACCCGCCGCCGTCGGCAAGGGTCTCGTCACGCGGGCGGCGAAGGTGCTCGTCGACCACGCGATTCGCGAGCGCGGCCTGCATCGGGTTGAGTGGCACGTGTCGTCGGCGAACGCGCCCAGCATCGCGGTCGCGCGGCGGCTCGGCATGAGCAGGGACGGGGTGCTGCGCTCGTACTCCCTGCACCGCGGGGTCCGTCAGGACGTCGAGGTGTGGTCGGTGCTGGCGCCGGAGTGGGAGAACTGATGGACGACCTGGTGCTGCTGCACGCCTTTCCGCTCGACGCGCGGATGTGGGACGTGCCGGGCGCGCTCACGCCGTCGTTGCGCGGCCAGGGCGAGCCCGGCCTCGACGTGCTCGCCTCCCAGGTCCTCGCGCTCCTCGACGAGCGCAACCTCGACAAGGTGGTGCTGGGCGGCTGTTCGATGGGCGGCTACGTCGCGATGGCGCTGCTGCGGCGAGCGCCGCACCGCGTGCGGGGCCTGATCTTCGTCGACACCAAGCACACCGCCGACACCCCGGAGGCAGCCGCGAACCGCCACGCGATGGCCGACCGCGTCGAACGCGAGGGCGTCGGCGACTGGCTCGTCGAGGCGATGCTGCCGAACCTGCTCGCCCCCGACGCCTCGGACACGGCGAAGACGTCGGTGCGGACCATGATCCTCGACCAGCAGGCGGAGGACGTGGCGTGGTGGCAGCGCGCGATGGCGAAACGGTTTGACTCCACGGACGTGCTGGAGTCGCTGGACGTCCCGTCCTTGGTGCTGGTGGGCGAGCACGACAAGCTCACCCCTCCGGACGTGGCCGCGAAGCTCGCGGTGACGCTCCGGCGTTCCACGAGCGAGCGCATCGAGGACTGCGGGCACCTGCCACCGGTCGAGCAGCCGGAGGAGTTCCGCGCCCGGCTGGAACGGTGGCGCGTGCAGGTGGGGCTCTAGCTCACCAGCGGCGCGCGGTTGGTCCACGCCGACCACGCGAGCTCCAGCACCCCTGGTGCCAGTGGCGGCGTTCCTCCACCGAACCCGTGTCCTCGGCCGGCCACGCCACGACGTGCGGGACGCCGGGGCGGATCTCGTGGTCGCAGCCGGGACAGCGGTAGGTCTTCTGCGCCTGCGCACCCGAGATGGCGCGGACCAGCCAGTCGCCGTCGGGACCGGATTCGGTGCGCGCCCAGCCGACGCCACCGCCGAGTGGCCGTGAGCCGTCTGGTCTGGGGCTGTTACGACGAGGCACGACAACACGGTAATCGCTCGTAGAATCAGTCCGTGCCGACCTACGAGTTCCGTTGCCGAACCTGTGAAGACACCTTCGAGCTGCAGCGCCCGATGAGTGAGTCGTCCTCACCGGCGAGCTGCCCCGACGGCCACGCCGACACGGTGAAGCTGCTGTCCATGGCCGGCATCGGCGGCACGCAGCAACAGCCCGCTGGAGGCGGCGGGTGCTGCGGTGGAGGCTGTTGCGGCTAGGCCGTCTCGCGGTCGATCAGCACCTCTGCGACCTTGCGGCCCTGATCGCAGACGGTGCCGAACTTGCCGGACGAGTCGATGATGATGATCCCGAGCCCGCCGCCCTCGTAGGGCAGGACGAGCACGCACGACGGTTCGACGTCGGGATCGTCGGAGCGGTCGAGGTACGTGACCTTGTGCCCCTTCACGTCCCAGTCGCCGGTGGTGCGTTCGATGGTGATCTGCCGGCCCTCGCGGAACCGCAGCGAGACGCCCACCTCGACGTCGCCCGCCTTCGTCGTCCACCGGCACGACTGGTCGAACGTCGAGTCGTAGTTGATCTGGCTGGGCGGAGTGTCTTCCTTCGCGCCCGGGTACGGCAGGTCCGTCCACTTCAGCTTCGCGCAGACGCCCTGCACCTCGCCGTCGATGGGCGCGGTCTCGGGGTCCTCCGGCTCCTCCGAGGCGCTCGGGTCGGTCGACTCCTCCTGCTCCCGGTCGAACGGGGACGAGGCGTCCAGTGGCGACTGCGCGACCGGACTGCCCTCAACGGTCGTCCGGGCACAGCCGGAAGCGAGCACGAGGACAGCCAACAGGAGCACCAGTCGCCGCATGCCACCACCATGCCAGACGCGACATGGTGCTCCTGTGAGCGGCTCACGAGTAGTCGCGGAATCCCTTGCCCGTCTTGCGACCGAGACGACCGGCCGTCACCAGGTGCTCCAGCAGCGGCGCCGGCGCGAACCCCGGCTCGCGGAACTCGTTGAAGAGCGTGCGCTGGATCGCGAGCGACACGTCCAGCCCGACCACGTCCAGCAGCGCGAACGGTCCCATCGGCAGCCCGCAACCGACCTTCATCGCGTTGTCGATGTCGTCGGCCTGCGCGTAGTGGGCCTCCAGCATCCTCACCGCGTCGTTGAGGTACGGAAACAGCAGCGCGTTGACGATGAAGCCCGCCACGTCACCGCAGTGCACCGGGTGCTTGCCGAGGTCGAGGCAGATCTTGCGGGCGGTGGCGACCACGTCGGCACTCGTGGAGATCGTCTCGACGACCTCCACCAGCTTCATGACCTGCGCCGGGTTGAAGAAGTGCAGGCCGACGACGTCCGATGGCCTGCCGGTGGCGGCCGCGACCTCGATGACGGGCAGCGAGGACGTGGTCGTCGCGAGCACGGCGCCGGGCTTGCACACCTCGTCGAGCGCCGCGAAGACCTCCTTCTTGATGCCGATCTCCTCGGCGACGGCCTCGACGACCAGGTCGCAGTCCGCGAGCTCGACGAACTCCACGGCAGGCGTGATCCGCCCCAGGACGGCGTCCCTGTCTGCCTCGGCGAGCTTGCCCCTGCTCACCGCGCGGTCGAGAGACTTGCGCACCGCTCCGATCGCCGTCTCGGCCTTCTCCAGGCTGCGGGCGCGCAAGACCACGTCGTACCCGCGCTTGGCGAAGACCTCCGCGATACCGGTGGCCATCGTGCCCGTGCCGATGACACCGACCCGCTGGACCTCACGGGTCTGCGTCGCACTGTCCACTTCGGACGGCGTCTGCGCGTCGTCGACGACGACCGGCGAGTCCGGCCCGTCGTAGGTGTAGAACCCGCGCCCGGTCTTGCGGCCGAGCAGCCCCGCCGTGATCATCTGCTTGAGCAGCGGCGCCGGAGCGTGCAAGCGGTTGCGCGACTGGTGGTACATCGTGTCGAGGATCTCGTACGCGGTGTCGAGCCCGATGAGGTCCAGCAGCGCCAGCGGCCCCATCGGATAACCGCACCCGTACCGCATGGCCGCGTCGAGGTCCTCGCGCGTCGCGTACCGCGACTCCAGCATCTTGACCGCGTGGTTGAGGTACGGGAACAGCAACGCGTTCGCGATGAACCCCGCCCTGTCGCCGATCACGACCGGCGACTTGCCCAGCCGCTCGGTGAACGCCACGACATCGGTGATCACGTCCGGCTCCGTGACGACCGTGCGCACGACCTCGACGAGTTTGAGCACCTGCGTCGGGTTGAAGAAGTGCAGGCCGACGACCTTGCCGGGCCTCTTCGTGTGCACGCCGATCTCGGTGATGGACAACGACGACGTGTTCGACGCGATGATCGCCTCGGGCGTCAGGACCTCGTCCAGCTGCTGGAAGATCCGCGCCTTAAGGTGGATGTTCTCCGGCACCGCCTCGACCACCAGGTCACAGCCGGCGAGGCTGTGCAGGTCGAGGCTCGTGGTGATCCGGCCGTGGATGGCGGCCTTCTCGTCCTCGGAGATCTTGCCGCGCTTCACCGCCCGCTCGGTGGAGTGCTCCAAGTGCCCGAGGCCGCGCTCGACACCGGCGGCGTCGACGTCCACCACCTTCACCTCGAGCCCGGTGCGCGCCAGTACCTCGACGATGCCCGCGCCCATGGTTCCGAAGCCGACGACTCCGACGGTGTTGATTTCGCGCGCCACTGCAGACCTCCCAGCCGGGTTAAAGCGTGGGCTACCAAGGAGTAACTTGCGGGCGACTATGCCACTCCCCGCGCGGGCAGCGGCCGTGAGCTTCGCCATCGGGATCGAGACAGTTATCGTTCCAGCGGAGGGTCTTCCACCGCATCAGGCCTGATCAACCCGTGTGGGGCAACGCGGGGTTGCGCCATCCGGGTCGGCTGTCCGGGCCAGCTGTCCGGCTTGACCGGCTCCGCTGCAGCCGGAGCGGTGGGACCGACCGGCCGCTCCGGTGGAGGTGGCTCCTGATTGCCGCGGCAGCTTCCGGCTCGGTCGGCCGGCGGCTTGCGGCGGAGGTCATGTTCGGGCGGCGCGCCGCCCGAAGTCGGCCCGCTCACCACGCCAACGTGCCAACCCGCCCGACCAGTGGCTGACAGAGGCCGCCTTAGACCGACATGGCAACCGCCAGGCCGACCGGCTACTTGCCGCCGTGGCCGCGTTCGGGCGTGGCCGCACGCCGTAGTGGCGGTAGGTCCGCACGTCGCACCGACGCATCCGCCCGCGCGGCAGCTGCCAGAGGCTGCGGTGGAGCACCACGACAGCCGTCCGTCGAGTCGGCCGTCCGCCCTCCGCCCTCCGCCCTCCGCCCTCCGTCAAGATCGCAGTCAGGCCCCGACGTGCGCCAGTCAGGGGCTCGGGTTACCTCACGCCGAGCCTCGGCTCACATCACCACGCCACCGTTTCGCCCTGCACGCCGAGCCAACTCGCACGCGCCGGACCAACACCCAGCCCGCACGTGCCTCCGCCGTTCCGGCCCGCACGCCACGCACCGCCGACGCGCTACTCGCACACCGCCCGATCGCACGCCACCCGGATCGCACGCCGCCTGCCAGCACACCGCGCCAAGCCAACGCCAACCCACGCGCCACGCCGAAAGTCCGGCCGCGCGGCCTGCTCGGCGCCCTAGTCGTCGAACCCCCTCTCGGCCAGCTCCTCGATCCGCCGGACCGCCTCCCCCGCGTCCTTCCCCGTGGCCACCACCGTGATCGACTTGCCGCCCGGCGCGCTCAGGCCCATCAGCGCCAGCACGCTCGCCGCGTTCGCCTCCTCGTCGCCGTAGCGGACGACGACGTCGGCGTCGAGCTCGGCCACCGTCCGCGCCAGCAGAGCCGCTGGGCGTGCGTGCAGGCCCACCTCGTTGGTCAGCAGGATTTCCGCTGTCACGGCGTCCGGCACGAGGTGCAGCGCGGGTCTGGTGGGTGCGGCCACCGGGGCCTCGCCGGACGCGCCTTCCGCGGCTGTCGCCACCTCGGCCAGTGCGGCGCCTCCCTGCGCTGCTACGGCTGCGGCCACGGCGCCTTCCACCAATGGCGCGTCGACCACGGTGTAGCGGGAGGGGTCGGCGGCGGACTCGACTGCCATCTCCGCTGTCATCTTGGCGCTGCCCAGGTCGTAGAGCACCACGACGCCTTCGCCCGCGTCCGCGTCGGCCAGCGCCTCGACCACGGCGCCGTAGTCGGTGCCGAGGCCGCCCTCCTCCGTGCCGCCCACCGGCAGGACGGACACGTCCGGCGCCATCTGGGCGGCCAGCTCGGCGACGCCGTTCGCCAGCATGGCGCTGTGGGACACGACCACCAGGCCGACCCGGCCGGTGCTGAAGGCGGCGGTCATGCCTTGGCCGCCGCGTCCGCGAACGCGCGCAACAGCAGCGCGGTCGAGCGGGCGCCGGGGTCGAGGTGCCCGGCGCTGCGCTCACCCAGGTACGACGCGCGGCCCTTGCGCGCCACCATCGGCACGGTCGACTCCGCGCCCTCGGCGGCGGCGTCGGCCGCGGCGGACAGGGCCGCGGCCACCGACCCTGTCGCCGAGGCCGCTGCGGTCACGGCGGGCGTGAGGGCGTCGACCATCGTCTTGTCGCCCACCACGGCCTTGCCGCGGGCCACCACGCCGTCGAGCGCGGCTCGCAGAGCGCGTGCGACGGCATCGCAGTCCAGTTCCGCGGCATCGCCCACCGCGGCCGACGCGCGCAGAAAAGCGGTGCCGTACAAGGGACCGGCCGCGCCGCCCACCGTCGAGATCAGCGTGGTGGCGACCAGCTTCAGCACCTTGGCGGGCGAGTCCGGTTCGTCGGCGTCCAAACGGGACAGCACGGCCGTGAAGCCGCGCCTCATGTTCTCGCCGTGGTCGGCGTCGCCGATCGCCTGGTCCAGGCGGACCAGCTCGTCGCGGTGCTCCTGCACCACGGCGGCGGCGGCGCGAATCGCCGTCACCACGTCCGCAGCCGTGCACCCCACGTCAGACTCCCCACCGCAGTGCGGGCGTGTGCACCGGCGCGTCCCACAGCGAGAGCATCTCGTCGTCCAGCTTCAGCAGCGTGAGACTCATGCCCTGCATCTCCAGGCTCGTGATGTACGGGCCGACGAGCCTGCGTTCCACCGTGATCCCCCGATCAGCCAGCAGTTGTTCCGCGATTCCGTGCGCCAAGTACAGCTCGATCAGCGGAGTTCCGCCCATCGAGTTCGTGAACAGCAGCACCCGGTCGCCCGAGGCGAACGGCAGGTCCTCCAGGATCGGTTCGAGCAGCTCCGACACCATCTCGGAAGCCGAGCTCACCGGCACGCGGCGGCGGCCGGGCTCGCCGTGGATGCCGATGCCGATCTCCATCTCGTCGTCGGCCAGCTCGAAGCTCGGCGAGCCGACGTGCGGCACGGTGCACGAGGTCAGGGCCAGACCCATCGACCGCACCGAGGCGATCACCCGCTGGGCCAGCGCCTCGCACGCCGCCAGGTCGTCGCCGCGCTCCGCCGCCGCGCCCACGATCTTCTCCAGCAGCACGGTGCCGCCGACGCCGCGACGCCCCGCCGTGTACAGCGAGTCCTTCACCGCCACGTCGTCGTCGATCACGACGCTGCGCACCTCCGACTCCGCGAGCTCGGCGGCCATCTCGAAGTTCAGCACGTCACCGGTGTAGTTCTTCACGATCAGCAACGCGCCCGCGCCGCCGTCCGTCCGGACGACGGCGTCGACGACCTGGTCCGACGTCGGCGACGTGAAGACCGGGCCGGGACAGGCCGCGTCGAGCATGCCGCGCCCGACGAATCCGCCGTGCAGCGGTTCGTGGCCGGCACCGCCGCCCGAGATGATGGCGACCTTGCCCCGCACCGGGGCGTCCGCGCGCACGACGACCGCCGGGTCCTCGTGGACGGTCAGCAGGTCGGAGTGGGCTGCCTGCATTCCCCGCAGCGCATCGCGCACCACGGTTTCCGGATCGTTGATGATCTTCTTCATGGAACAGCCCTTCCGAGGAGGCGGTGACCGTGTTCCTTCTTACTCCGGGGGTCTGACACTCGGAACAGGCAAAGGGCACCTGTACCGTTAGGCCGCCCTAAGAAATGCAGGTCAGCGTCACTGCGAGTAGCGGAGGAACCACGTCGTGCCGAAGAGAGCAGCGCTGCTCGTCGCAGTCGCACTGACCCTCACCGCGTGCACCCAGAGCACGCCGGACAAGCCCACGGTCGCCCAGGGCGGCGCCGACTTCGGCAAGGCCACCGAGCTGAGCAACGGCTTCGGCACGACCGCCAAGCCGGGCGAGTTCCCCCGCACGGTCAAGCACGCGATGGGTGAGACCAAGCTCGAGAAGAAACCCGAACGGGTGATCGTGCTCGACACCGGCGAGCTCGACAACGTCGTGGCACTCGGCATCAAGCCCGTCGGCATCGCCTACACCGACGGCTCCCCCACCATGCCGTCCTACATCGGCGACAAGGGCGGCACGCCGGAGAACGTCGGCACGACCAACAACCTCAACCTCGAGGCGATCACCAAGCTGAACCCTGACCTGATCCTGGGCTCGCAGCTGCGCGCGGAGGCCCTCTACCCGAAGCTCGCGACGATCGCCCCGACCGTCTTCTCGGTGCGCCCCGGCTACGTGTGGAAGGAGAACTTCCTCCTCAACGCCGCCGCGCTCGACCGCCAGGCCGACGCCGCGAAGATGCTCGAGGACTACACGACCAAGGCCACCGCGGTCGGCACCGCCGTCGAGAAGAAGCTCGGCGTGCGCCCGACCGTCACGGCGCTGCGGTTCATGCCGGGCCGCATCCGCCTGTACGCCAAGAAGTCCTTCATCGGCACGATCCTGGTCGACGCCAAGATCCCGCAGCCAGCCGCGTCGCAGGTGGACGACCTGGCCGCCGAGGTGAGCGCCGAGCAGATCGGCAAGGCGGACGCCGACTTCGTCATCTACTCCTCCTACGGCGACCCGGCCAAGACCGCGCAGGGCTCCGTGCTCGGCGGTCCGCTGTGGAGCGGCCTGAACGCCGTCAAGCTGGGCAAGGCCAAGCCCGTCGCCGACGAGACCTACTTCCTGGGCCTCGGCGTGCTCGCCGCGAACGTGGTCCTGGACGACCTGCAGAAGCAGCTCGGAGCGTGAGGTCCCGCGCGGGTGCTCCTCAGCGTCCGAAGAGCATCCGCGCGAGCCGCAGCATCTGCTTGCCCGCCATGGACGAGCGGTCGAACGTCGCCATGTCGATCAGCGACGCGAACTTCTGCTTCGTCGTGGCCTTGGCGTAGGCGAACTCGCGCAGCCCGTCGTCGCCGTGGATGCGCCCGAAACCGGAGTCGCCGACACCGCCGAACGGCAGCCCGGGGATCGCCGCGTAGGTGAGCACGGAGTTGATCGACACCATGCCGACCCGCAGCTCCCGCGCCAGCTCCTCGCCTCGCGACTTGGAGAACACGGCGGCGCCCAGCCCGTACTTCGACCGGTTCGCGAGCCGCACGCCCTCCAGCGCGTTCGGCACCCGGTTGATCACCACGGTCGGCCCGAAGGTCTCCTCGGTGATCGCGAGCGCGTCCTCCGGCACGTCCGCCAGCACCACCGGCTCGACGTACGGCGGCCTGATCGAGTCGGCCCCGCCCACCAGTGCCTTGCCGCCGCGGTCGAGCGCGTCCCGGACGTGCTCGCGGATGATCTCCACCTGCGACGGCATCGTGATCGGCCCGAGGTTCGCGTTCGGCTCGCCGCCCGGCTTGAGCTTCCTGGCGCGCTTCACCACGATCTCGGTGAACTCGTCGGCGACCTCTTCCGCGACGTAGATCCGCTCGACACCCGCGCACGTCTGGCCGGCGTTCGACACCGCGCCCCAGATCGCGGCCTCGGCCGCGGCGTTCAGGTCGGCGTCGGAGTCGACGATCAGCGCGTCCTTGCCACCGCACTCGACCAGCACCGGCGTCAGCGTCGACGCGCACGCGGCCATGACCTTCTTGCCGGTCCGCGTGGAACCCGTGAACGCCACCTTGTCGACACCGGACGCGCACAGCGCGGCACCGGTCTCGCCGAAGCCCGTGACGACCTGGAACACCGGGTACTCCGGCACCGCCTCGGTGAACGTCGAGGCGAGGAACGTGCCGACGCCTGGCGTGAACTCCGACGGCTTGAACACCACGGCGTTGCCGGCGGCCAGCGCGTACGAGATCGACCCCATCGGCGTGTGCGCGGGGTAGTTCCACGGCCCGATGACGCCGATGACGCCCAACGGCAGGTACTCGAGCGACGCGCTGTGGTTGAACATCAGCATGCCCGAGGAGACGCGGCGCTTGCCCAGCACACGTCCCGCGTGCCGCGAGGCCCAGTGCAGGTGGTCCATCACCAGCGCGATCTCGACGCGGGAGTCGTCGGCGGGCTTGCCGGTCTCCGAGCTGATCAGCGAGATGAACTCGTCGGTGCGCTGGGACAGGATCTTGCGCCACGCGTCGAGCTTGGTCTTGCGTCCCTCGAAGCCGATCCCCGCCCACCACGCGGCGGCCTCCCGCGCCGACGACACGGCGTCCTCGACCTCGGCCGCGGTGTGGACCGGGTGGTGGGCGACGACCTCGCCCGTGCGCGGGTCCAGTGATGCGAACCGCCGCTGCTCGCCATCGGCCGACAGCGCGCTGTCCGAAGCGGTCTGCGTCATGGGGCCCTCCAGGTACTCGCCAGTAACCTCGACACTAACGCGTACTTGTGCAACTTTCAGCCCCCGCGTCGCCCGGCGCGGCGTGCTACGGGGTCGCACTCACGTGGCGGGCAGGCTGGGCAGGACCGCCTTGGCGAAGGTCTGCGCCGCCTGGCAGCGGTCGAACTGCTTGTCCTTCGAGCCGGCCACGATGAACTCCACGACCTCACCGGCGTCGCCGGAGTCCTTCGTGCGCACGATGATCAGCTCGCAGCTCGGGAACGAGGTCTCCTTGAACGCCTGGTAGCCCTTCACGCCGCCACCGAGGTCCACCTCGACGGACTTCGTGTCGAACTTGCCGTCCTTGGGGATGCGGGCCGTCTTGATGTCGAGCTGCATCTGCGCGCTCTGGCCGGACCACGAGCACTGGTGCAGGCCGAACGGCAGGACGCGCGGTGAGGCGCCGAGCACGGGCACGAGCGTCGCCTTGTCCACGATCGCGCACGGGTCGACCTCGACCGGCGAGCCCTTGCTCGGGTTGTACTTCTGCGGGTTGCCCCTGAGCTTGCGGACCGCGCCCTCGAGCACCTTGCGGCCAGGCTCGCAGGGCTCGGTCGCCTCGTTGCCGGCACCGGTCGTGACCTGGATGCGCACGGCCTGCCCCGGGCTCTCCTGCGTCACGACGGTGATGAAGCACGACGAGCTCAGCTTCTGCTCACCGCTCTTGAGACCGGCGAGCGTCTTGGTCGCGTTCTTCAGGTCGGTGGACGTCAGCGAGTAGCCGATGTCCAGCGTGATGCTGAGCGACTTGCCCGCCTTGTCCTTCATGTAGTTGGAGCAGCGCGTGTAGTTGCTGCTCGTGTACCGCGACGGCGTGCCGATCGTCTGCAGCAGCTCCTTCTCGATCAACGCGCACGGGTTGATCAGCCGCAGCCGTTCCGACGAGAACGCCGGGTCGACCGGCTTGCCCGCCTGGGCGGACTGCCTGGTCGACGTCGACGGTTCGGTCGACGTCATCTCGGCGCCCGCCTGCACGGTGCGGCGGGGCGAGTTGGTCTTGGCAAGACCGGGCCCGGTGGCGCAGCCGGCCATCAGCAACGCAGCGGCGGCGACCACGGCGGTGGCACGAAAACGAGGCACGACGTGCACGGTAGCGGCCTTTCCACGCGTTCGTGGGCGGTACCCCGAGTTGCTCCGTGGCACATGTCACTCAGCGCTACGGGAACGATTCAGAAGCTCTGGGCGATGTACTAGGTGAAGACCCCGACAGAAGGAGAGACGTGCGAAACCGAATTCGCCGCGCAATCAACTGGCTCGACGCGTGGACGATCGAGGCCTTCAACCCTGTTCACCCTGGTGGGCCGCGGTCATAGCTCCTTGAGCGGCTCCTTGTCGGTGGCCGCGAACTGAGGTCGCAGCATCGCCCAGGCGGCGAAGACCGCCGCCAGCGCGACCATCGCGACACCGGCCCACAGGTTGATGTTGACCCCTTCGGCCTTCTTCAGGTCGTCGTCGGTCGTGAAACCGAGACCGATGACGACCAGTACAACGCCGTACAGGCCGAAGAGGAAAGCGATGATCAATCGCAGGTCGAACAACCTCATGGCGGCCTCCCTCAGCCGAAGATGAAGTAGAGAACGGTCGTCAGCGCCAGCACACCGCCACCGAGCAGGGCGGGCGAGCGGTACCAGCCCGCGTCCTCACCGGTGGTGCCGTGCGCCCGATCCGCCTTGGGCGTCAGGCTGTAGACCAGCCCGACGAGCTCGCTGTCCGGCTTCGGTCGCGTGACCATGGTGACCGCGACGCTCACCACGATGTCGACCACGAACGCGAGACCCGCACCGAGGAAGCTCGAGCCCTGACCGGGCAGCTCCAGCAGCTCGATGCCGAACGACGGCTCCGAGATCACGTAGATGAAGATCGCGGTGAACGTACCCGCGAGCAGACCGACCCAGCCGGCGGTCGGCGTCATCCGCTTCCAGAACATGCCGAGGATGAACGTCGCGAACAGCGGCGCGTTGAAGAACGAGAACAACGCCTGGATGTAGTCCATGATGTTGGACCCGCCGAGCGCCGCGGCGATGAACGCCGTGCCGATCGCGAGCACGCACGCACCGACCGTCGCCAGACGCCCGACGCGCAGGTAGTACTCGTCCGGCCGGTCCTTCTTCACGTAGTCCTGCCACAGGTCGTACGTGAAGACCGTGTTGAACGAGCTGACGTTCGCCGCGACACCGGCCATGAAGCTCGCCAGCAGACCCGTGATCGCGATGCCGAGGATGCCGTTGGGCAGCAGGTCGCGCATGAGCAGCGGCAGCACGTCGTTGTAGTCCACGCCGTCAGCGGCGGCACCGGCCTTGAGCTCGGCCATCTCCGGCACGATCAGCGCGGCGATGATGCCGGGGATGATGATGATCGCCGGGATCAGCGCCTTCGGGTACGCGCCGATGATCGGCGTGCGCTTGGCGGCCGACATCGACTTCGCGCTCATCGCGCGCTGCACCTCGGCGAAGTTCGTCGTCCAGTACCCGAACGACAGCACGAACCCAAGACCGAACACGAGCCCGATGACACTCCACACCGGGCTGTTGATGCCGGTGAGCTCCGTCGCGGGCCACGCGCTCAGCTGCTCCTTGTCCGTGACCTTGTCGACGATCCCCTGCCAGCCGCCGACCTTGATCAGGCCGACGATCGTCAACGGCGCCAGCGCGGCCACGATGACGAAGAACTGCAGCACCTCGTTGTAGATGGCCGCGCTGAGACCACCCAGCGTCGTGTAGGCCAGCACCACGAGGGCCGCGACGACGATCGACACCGGCAACGGCCACCCGAGCAGCGCGTCGATGATCACCGC
>JASLAV010000249.1 GCA_030146905.1 Lentzea sp.
CAGCACAGCGGGTTCGGTCGAGTCGAGCATGATCGGCAACGTGGACGCGGTGGCCAGCCTGGACGCCAGCGCGCGCATGTCCGCCTCGCCGTCGCGGCCCACGTAGTCGATGCAGAGGTCGATCAGGTGGGCGCCCTCGCGCGTCTGGTCGCGCGCGATCTCGATGCAGTCCTCCCACTTCCCGGCGAGCATCGCCTCGCGGAACGCCTTGGAGCCGTTGGCGTTCGTGCGCTCGCCGATCATCAGCACCGAGGCGTCCTGCTTGAACGGGACGGCTTGGTACAAAGAGGACACACCGGGCTCCGGGCGCGGCCGTCGCCGCGACGGCCCCAGGTCCTTCACCGCCTCGGCGACCTGGCGCAGGTGCTCGGCGGTCGTGCCGCAGCAGCCGCCGACGAGCCGTGCGCCGAACTCCCGCACGAACCCGGCGAGCGCCTGTGCCAGCTCCTCCGGCGACAACGGGTAGACGGCGCCGTCGGGGCCCAGCTCGGGCAGACCGGCGTTCGGCATGACCGACAACGGGACGCGGGCGTGCTTGGAGAGCGTGCGGAGGTGCTCGCTCATCTCGGCGGGACCGGTGGCGCAGTTGAGCCCGATGAGGTCGATGCCCAGCGGCTCCAGCGCGGTCAGCGCGGCGCCGATCTCCGAGCCGAGCAGCATCGTGCCGGTCGTCTCGACGGTCACCTGGGCGATGACCGGCACGAACCGGCCCTCCGACGCCATCGCGCGCTTGGCGCCGATGACGGACGCCTTGGTCTGCAGCAGGTCCTGCGAGGTCTCGACGATGATCGCGTCCACACCGCCGGCGAGCAGTCCCCTGCACTGCTCCTGGTAGGCGTCGCGCAACGTCGCGAACGGCGCGTGGCCGAGCGTCGGCAGCTTGGTGCCGGGACCGACGCTGCCGAGCACGAACCGGGGCCGGTCGGGCGTGCTGAACTCGTCGGCGACCTCACGGGCGAGCGCGGCACCCCGTTCGGACAGGTGGAAGATCTGGTCGGGGATGTCGTACTCGGCCAGGTTCGCGAGGTTCGCGCCGAACGTGTTCGTCTCGACGGCGTCGACGCCGACCTCGAGATAACCGCGGTGCACGGACTTCACGACGTCCGGCCTGGTGACGTTGAGGATCTCGTTGCAGCCCTCGAGACCGCTGAAGTCGTCGAGGGAGAGGTCCGCGGCCTGGAGCATCGTGCCCATGGCGCCGTCGGCGACGACAACGCGGTTCACCAGCGCTTCCAGGAACGGCGACTCTCCGCGATCACGCATGGGCCAAGCCTACGATGAGTTGCGCGGGGGAGGCCGTAGTCTGGCGCCGTGAACGATCCGTCCCAGGAATCCCCGACCCCCTCGAACCCGCGCCAGCCGCTCACGAGTCCGATCATGGTCTGTGCTTTCGAGGGCTGGAACGACGCCGGCGACGCCGCCAGCACCGCGATCGAGCACCTCCAACTCACCTGGGACGCCACCCCGCTCGCCGAGATCGACCCTGACGACTACTACGACTTCCAGGTGACCAGGCCCACGGTCCGCATGGTGGACGGCGTCACCCGCAGGGTCGACTGGCCGACGACGAGGCTGTCGGTGTGCAGGCCGCCCGGCTCCTCGGCGGACGTGATCCTCGTGCACGGCATCGAGCCGAACATGAAGTGGCGCAAGTTCGCCGCCGAGCTGCTGGGCCACATCGACGCCCTCGGGGTGACGACCGTCGTGACGCTGGGCGCGCTGCTGATGGACACGCCCCACACCCGTCCTGTGCCGGTGACCGGCACCGCCTACGACCCGGACGCCGCCGAGAAGTTCGGCCTGGAGCACTCCAAGTACGAGGGCCCGACCGGTATCGTCGGCGTGTTCCAGGACGCGTGCGTGCAGGCGGGAGTGCCGGCGATCTCGTTCTGGGCCGCCGTGCCGCACTACGTCTCCCAGCCGCCCTCCCCCAAGGCCACGCTGGCCCTGCTGCACCGGGTGGAGGAGGTCCTCGACATCGAGGTCCCGCTCGGTGCGCTGCCGGAGCAGGCCGAGGAGTGGGAGCGCACGGTCACCGAGATGGCCGACGAGGACGAGGACGTGCGCAACTACGTGCGCGCCTTGGAGGAACGCGGCGACGCGGCCCTGCAGATCACCGAGGCCTCGGGTGACGACATCGCCGCGGAGTTCGAGCGGTACCTGCGCCGGCGCGGACGCGGTCCCGGCTGGCCGTCGCCCGGCCCCCGCTAGAAAAAAGTTAGCTCAAGCAACCATCTCCGCCGTTCCCCCACTAGGGTGAGCGGCGGAGGTGTTCGTGGGCCGCTTGGCACGCGCCGGGTTGTACGCCGGCGCCCTGATCGGGCCGTTCGGCGGCGCCGTCACGACGTCGATCCTGCCCGAGATCGGGGGCAGCTTCGGCCGGTCACCCGGTGAGGCGGCGTCGACGCTGACCTACTACCTCGTGCCGTTCGCGGTGCTGATGCTCGCGTCCGGGACGCTCGCCCAGCGCTGGGGTCCACAACGGACCGTCCGGGTCGCGTACGTCGCCTACGCCGTGACGTCCCTGCTGGCCGCGTCCGCGTGGACGTTCGAGGGGCTGCTGGCCTCACGGGCGCTGCAGGGCGCGGCGAACTCGTTCACCACGCCGGTGCTGCTCGCGGTGATCGCCGCGTCGACGCCGAAGGAGAAGCTCGGCCGCGCGCTCGGGTTGTTCGGGTCGATGCAGGCGGCGGGGCAGACGTCCGCCCCGCTCGTCGGCGGGCTCACCGCCGAGGCCGACTGGCGGCTGGCGTTCGTGGTGATCGCGGTGGTGGCCGTGGGCCTCGCCGTCTTGGGCGTGCCGCGGACCGACGCCGAACCCGAGCGCGACGCGAGCCTGCGCAGCGCCTTCGTGCCGAGCACCATCAGGCCCGCCGTGATCGCGTTCGTCGGCTGGGGCTGCCTGGGCGGCCTGTCGTTCCTCGTGGCGTTCCGGCTGGACGACGTGTTCGGGCTCGGCGCCGGTGAACGCGGGCTGCTGCTCACCGGCTTCGGCGTCGTCGGGTTCCTGACCGCGCGGTACATCGGCAAGGCCATCGACAGGTTCGGCGCCGCGACCACGGTCGTCGTCGGCTCGACGCTCGGCGGCGGGCTCGTCGCGGCGGTGGGCACGACGCCGGTCGCGGCGGTGGTGGTCATCGCGTGGGCGCTGAACGGCGCGGCGGCGCAGGGTGTGCTGGTGAGCGTCAACGCGCTGGTGCTGCAGAGCGAGAACGCCAACAGGGGCGGCAGCGTCAGCGTCGTGCAGTCGCTGCGCTTCATGGGCGCCGCCTCGGCCCCGCTGGCGTTCGTCCCGCTCTACCAGTCGCACCCGCTGCTGGGGTTTCTCGTCCCGGCGGCCCTGCTGGTCGTCGTGCCCGCGGTCGTCACGTGGTCAGGTCGCGGCGCCGGAAACCGGCGAACCCCGCGACCAGGAGCACCGCCGCCACCGCGGTGAGCCACGCGAGCGGCCCGAAGGTGATGTCCGGGTACTTCGGCACGTGGCTGAACGGCGACACGTCGATCACCCACTGGTCGAGCCGCAGCGCCGGACCGAGCAGCGTGAGGACGAGCGACGCCGACACCACCGCCCAGCTCACGCCCGTGAGCTGCGGGAACAGCCCGAACAACGCCAGCGCCACGCCCGCGACCACCCAGGCGGCCGGGAGCTGGACCAGGGCGGCGCCGAGCATCTTCGGCACGACCGCGCCCAGGTCGCCGGCCTGCAGACCGTGCACGAGGCCGAGCCCGAGGCCTGCGGCCGCCAGCACGACAGCGCCACCCATCAGGGCGAACACCGCGTGCGACGCCACCCAGCCCCAGCGCGAGACCGGCGTGGCGAGCAAGGGCTCCGCGCGGAACGAGGTCTCCTCGGAGCGCAGCCGCAGCACCGCCTGGACCAGGTAGATCGACGAGATCAGGCCCAGCAGCTGGGTGACGGTCGCGAAGAACGCGTCCACCATCGCGTCGGCGCCACCGATCTGCTGCACGACCTGTCCGAGCGCCGGGTTGTCCTGCACCATCTGCCCGACCGCCTGGGCGACGCTGCCGTAGATCACGCCGACCACGAACAGCGCGAGCGACCAGCCGATCAGTGAGCCCTTCTGCAACCGCCAGGCCAGCCCGAACGGGGTGCCGATCCTGCCGCGGGCCGGGCCGGGCCGTGCCGCCAGCAGACCGAGGCCCACGTCGCGGCGGGTCACGACGTACGCGGAGACGCCTGCCAGCAGGGCGAAGGCCGCCAGCGGGAGCAGCAGCACCCAGAACCTGTCGTCGCCGAACGACCGCACGTGCTCGGTCCAGCCGATCGGCGAGAGCCAGGTCAGCCACTGCGGCCCCGACTCCCCCGCCGCGTCGCCCGCCGCGCGCAGCAGGTAGGTGACGCCGAGGAACCCGCCCGCGATCGCGTTGGACGCGCGGGAGCTCTCCGACAGCTGCGCCGTGAACGCGCTGACACCGGTGAACACGAGACCGGCCGAAGCCGTGGACAGCCCGAACGCGAACGAGCCGGACGCGTCCAGGCCCTTGCCGATGAGCGCCACCGCCTGCAGCACGCCGATCAGCAGGCTCGTGCCGCCCGCGACGACCACCGCGGCGGCGAGCGGCGCGTGCCGGCCGACCACCGCGGCTCCGATGAGCTCGGTACGACCCGCTTCTTCTTCCGCGCGCGGGTGCCTGGTGACGACCAGCATGGCCATGATCGCGACGAACAGGCAGGAGAAGACGCCCCAGCGCCACACCACCAGACCGCCGAGCGACGACCAGTCGTGCAACGGGCCGAGCATCGCGAGGAACGCGGAGTTCGCGTTCGCGGTCGCGCCGAGCAGGTCCCGTGACTGCTGCGTGCCGTACAGCTCCTCCAGCGCGGTCGTCGTGGAGTAGGTGACGCCGACGAGGAACAGGACCCAGACGGGGAGCAGGACCCGGTCACGGCGCAGCGCCAGCCGGACCAGGTGCCGGGTGCCGATCACTTCGCGTCCTCGTAGTGGCGCAGGAAGAGCTCCTCAAGCGTCGGCGGCTGCGAGGTCAGCGTGCGCACGCCCGTGGAGACGAGCTGCTTCAGCACGAGGTCGAGCTTGTCCGAGTCGACCTCGAACTTGACGCGGTTGCCCGCGGCCACCAGGTCGTGCACGCCGGCCATCGAGGTGAGGCCGTCGGGCGGACCGGCGAGCTCGGCGGAGATCGACGTGCGGGTCAGGTGCCGCATGTCGGCGAGCGTGCCGGTCTCGACGATGTGGCCGTTGCGGATGATGCTCACCCGATCGCAGAGCGCCTCGGCCTCGGCCAGGATGTGGCTCGACAGCAGCACGGTGCGGCCGCGCTTGCGCTCGTCGTTGATGCAGTCCTGGAAGACGGCCTCCATCAACGGGTCGAGCCCGGAGGTCGGCTCGTCGAGGATCAGCAGCTCGACGTCGCTCGACAGGGCCGCGACCAGCGCGACCTTCTGCCGGTTGCCCTTGGAGTAGGTGCGGCCCTTCTTGCGCGGGTCCAGCTCGAAGCGCTCCAGGAGCTCGGCGCGGCGGGCGGGGTTCAGGCCGCCGCGGAGCCGTCCGAGCAGGTCGATGACCTCGCCGCCGGTCAGGCTGGGCCAGAGGTTCACGTCGCCGGGAACGTAGGCGAGGCGGCGGTGGAGGGCGGCGGTGTCCTTCCACGGGTCACCGCCGAGCAGCCGCGCGGTGCCGGAGTCGGCACGCAGCAGGCCGAGGAGGATCCGGATCGT
>JASLAV010000312.1 GCA_030146905.1 Lentzea sp.
GCTGGACCTCGCCGAGGGCGCGGACATGGTCATGGTCAAGCCCGCCCTGCTGTACCTCGACGTGCTGCGGTCCGTCGCCGAGGTCTCGGACGTCCCCGTCGCGGCGTACCAGATCTCCGGCGAGTACGCGATGATCGAGGCCGCCGCCGCGAACGGCTGGATCGACCGCGAGCGCTCCGTCCTGGAGTCGCTCACGTCCATCAGGCGCGCGGGCGCGGACATCGTCCTGACCTACTGGGCAGTGGAAGCCGCCCGGTGGCTCGACCGGTAACTCCTGTTCCGCGCCTGGTCGATGCCGCGCGCTGGCTGTGGATCGCCAGCGCGTGCATCGGCATGGTGCGCTTCCTGGCCCAGCTGTTCGACCGCGAGATGCTCGTGTCCGAGGCGCGCAGGCAGAACCCTGCGCTCGGGCAGGACCAGATCGACGCGGGCGTGAACGGCGGGATCCTGTTCGGACTGCTGATCGCGACCGCGGTCCTGCTGGCGTACACGCGCCTGGCGAACGCGATGGCGCGTGGCCGGAACTGGGCCCGGATCGTGCTCACGGTCCTGGGTGCGGCGTCCGTCGCGTTCGGACTGCTCAGGCTGGTCGCGTGGGGGAGCGGGGCCGCGGCGTCGCTCGGCGTGGAGATGCGGCCGGTCGACCTGGGCGTCACCTTCCTCACGACGGTGCTGGAGGCGTCGGCGATCGTGCTGATGTACCGGGCGTCCGCGCACTTCAGGACGCGCGTCACGGTGGACAGCGCTTCCCCGCGGACCTAGGTTTCGAGCGTGACGTCTCCGAAGGAACCGGGCACTCCCGGCACCATCACCACGGGCTACTGGCTCGTCGTGATCGGTGCGGCGCTCGGCGTGCTGGCCGCGTTGTACGTGCTGCTGAACAAGCAGGCGCTGGTCGACGCCGCCGTGCAGGGCAACAAGGACCCGAACATCACCCAGGACATGATCGCCTCGACGGTCAACGGCCTGCTGATCATCTCGCTGGTGGTGACGGTCGTGCTCGCCGCGCTCGCGGTGTGGTTCGCCGGCAAGGTCCGCGGTGGTCTGCGGAAGAGCCGCACCGGCCTGATGATCACACTGCTGGTCGGCCTGTTCTTCCAGATGATCACGAACACGCTCGGCGTGGTCACGGCGCTGGTCGCCGTCGCCGGTCTGGTGCTGTTCTACTTCCGGCAGTCGAGCGAGTACCTGGCCGCGCGCGAGCAGACGCCGTGAACGACGCTCCGAAGCCGGTGCGCGTCGCGGTCGGGCTGTGGCTCGCGATCGCGGTGTTCGTGCTGTTCACCACGGCGGGGCTGTGGTTCCAGCGCGGGGAGATCGAGCAGCTCAGCGGCAGGGCGTCCGGTGACGTGACGAACTTCCTGGTCGCGCTCACCGTCGTCGGCGTGATCTTCGCGGCGCTCTACGGCTGGCTCACGCGCAACTTCCTCCAGCGCAAGAACTGGGCGCGCGTCGCGGTGTCCTTCGTGGCGATCGCCCACATGCTGTGGTTGCTGATCGTCGGTGTCAGCGCGGCCAACCTGGTCACGCTTCTGCTCATCTGCGTCGCAATCGTCTTCACGTGGCAGCGCGCTACGGCACAGTGGTTGGCGGAGGTGCGTGAGCAGTGACCCAACCGCAGGACCCCTGGTCGAACCCGGACGGCGCGCAATGGCAGAACCCGGCGGGTTCGTACCCGGTGGCGCCGCAGGCCGGCGGCCAGTACCAGGTGAGCCACGTCGGGCAGGCGAGCTTCTCGATGGCGCCGCTGCCGCCCGTGCTGCCGCAGGAGATGGCGCCGCCGCGGCCGCCCACGATCACCGCGGCGATGTGGATCTGGATCGCGGGCGCCGTGCTCTCCGTCGCGGTGGTCCCGGTGATGCTGCTGACCAACACCGAGTACTTCCTCGGGCAGGACAGCGGGATCGTCACCGAGCAGGACCGCCAGGCCGGCGAGTTCGGCGTGCGGGCCATGGCGTTGATGTTCGGCTTCGCGATGCTCGTGGCGGCCGCGCCGTACATCTCGTTCGCGATCGTGCTGCGCAACGGCCAGAACTGGGCGCGCATCCTGCTCACGATCCTCGGCGTGCTCGGGTTCCTGTCGATGATCGCGATCCTGTTCATCGCGCTGGCCGCGCGGGTGTGGCAGCCGGCCGTGACGATCAGCGTCGTCGTGATCGGGCTGACGGTCGCGGCCGTGGTGCTGCAGTTCCTGCCCGCGTCGAACAGGTACGTCCGCTAGTGCTCTACCGGGAGTCCGGCAGCAGCTGGTGGCCGTTGCTGTGGGGACCGGCGTTCGCGGTGGCCGGGTACCTCGTCGAGCTCTTCACCGGGCCCGCGTCGGTGGCGCTGTGGTCGATCGCAGGGCTCGGTCTGACGCTCGGCGCGCTGTTGTGGGTGTACGGCAGGGTGAGGACCGGCAGCGTCGCGCTCACGGCCGAGGAGGCCCAGTTCGGGCGCGAGAAGGTGCCGGTCGCGATGATCGGTGCCTTCCGCGACGTCGGTGCGCCGGCGGGTGCCCGTGTGCTCGGTGGCGGCTGGTCGGTGCCCAAGGGGACGACGGCCGTGCCGTTGCGGCTGCTCGACGGCACGGTGGTGCTGGGGTGGGCGCGTGATCCGGAAGCCTTCCTCGCGGCCCTGCGCCGGGTCGTGAGAGGGTGAGCGGCGTGACAGAGGCTGTGACCGAGCCGGAGACCGTCGTGGAAGAGCCGCAGGAGGCCCTGCCCGCCGGTCAGGGGCTGCACCAGCCCAAGCGCTGGCTCGTCGCCGCGGGCGAGGCCGTCGCGATCGTCCTGCTCGTCCTCGCCGCGGTGTGGTGCTGGAACCGCGGTGTCGTGAGCCTCGAGTACCCGATCGACGGCCGCGAGCCGTTGATCTCCACCCGCTACCACGGCAACTGGCTGGGCACGGCGGCCGCCGCGCTCACGCTGGCCGTGGTCCTCGCCGTCGACGCGGTGCGGCAGGTCCTGCTGGCCGTGCGCACCCGGCCGCAGAAAGCCGCGGAAGCCGACGTGTGAGACTGGCGTACGTGACTGCGAGTCGATCCCAGGCCCTGTTCGAGCGCGCGTCGACGCTGACCCCCGGCGGGGTCAACTCTCCGGTGCGGGCGTTCCACTCCGTCGGCGGCACCCCGCGCTTCATGGTGCGCGGCGAGGGCCCCCACCTGTGGGACGCGGACGGAAACCGGTACGTCGACCTGGTCTCGTCGTGGGGTCCGATGATCCTCGGGCACGCCCACCCCGCCGTCGTCGAGGCGGTGCGGACGGCCGCCGTGAACGGACTGTCGTTCGGCACCCCGACCGAGGGGGAGATCGACCTCGCGGCCGAGATCGTCGACCGCGTCGAGCCGGTCCGCCAGGTCCGCCTGGTCAACTCGGGCACCGAGGCCACGATGAGCGCGATCCGCCTGGCCCGCGGCTTCACCGAGCGCCGCAAGATCATCAAGTTCGCCGGCTGCTACCACGGCCACGTCGACGCGCTGCTGGCCCAGGCGGGCTCCGGCGTCGCGACGCTGGGCCTGCCGACCTCGCCCGGTGTCACCGGCGCGCAGGCAGCGGACACGCTGGTCCTGCCGTACAACGACATCAAGGCCGTGCGCGCGGCGTTCGCCGAGAACCCCGGCGAGATCGCCTGCGTCATCACCGAGGCCGCGGCGGGCAACATGGGCGCCGTCGCCCCGCTGCCCGAGTTCAACCAGGGCCTGCGCGACCTCTGCGACGCCGACGGCGCGTTGCTGATCATGGACGAGGTCATGACCGGCTTCCGCGTCTCGCGCGCCGGCTGGTTCGGCCTGGAGCGGGTGAGCGGTGACCTCTACACGTTCGGCAAGGTCATGTCCGGCGGTCTGCCCGCGGCGGCGTTCGGCGGCCGCGCGGACGTCATGGCCCGCCTCGCGCCCTCCGGCCCCGTCTACCAGGCGGGCACCCTGTCCGGTAACCCCGTCGCCGTGGCCGCCGGTCTCGCGACGCTGCGCGCGGCCGACGACGACGTCTACACCGCGCTGAACCGCAACGCGACGCGCCTGGGCGCGCTGTTCACCGCCGCCCTCACGGAGGCGGGTGTCGAGCACCGCGTGCAGTTCGCCGGGAACCTGGTGAGCGTCTTCTTCGGTTCTTCCGAGGTGAAGGACTACGCGGGTGCGCAGGCGTGCGAGACGTGGCGCTTCCCGCCGTTCTTCCACGCTCTGCTGGAACGGGGTGTCTACGCCCCGCCGTCGGCGTTCGAAGCGTGGTTCGTGAACGCCGCCATGGGTGAAGAGGAGTTCGCCGTGATCGCCGACGCGCTGCCGCACGCGGCACGTGCCGCCAAGGAGGCCCGCCAGTGACCCGCACCGTCGTCCACCTGCTCCGCCACGGTGAGGTGCACAACCCGACCGGCATCCTGTACGGCCGCATTCCCGGCTTCAAGCTGTCCGAGCGCGGCCAGAAGCAGGCGCTGACCGTCGCCGAGCACCTGGCCGACCACGACATCGTGCACGTCGTCGCGTCGCCCCTGGAGCGAGCGCAGCAGACCGCCGCGCCGATCGCAGACTCGCACCGCCTGGAGCTCGCGACCGACGAGCGGCTGATCGAGGCCGACAACCAGTTCGAGGGGCAGAAGGTCGCGGTCGGGGACGGCGCGCTGCGCTCTCCGCAGCACTGGCCGAAGCTGGTCAACCCGTTCAAGCCCTCCTGGGGCGAGCCCTACATCGAGATCGCCCACCGGATGCTGGGCGCCGTGCAGAAGGCCAGGGCCGCCGGCGAGGGGCACGAGGCCGTCTGCGTGTCGCACCAGCTGCCGATCTGGACCGTGCGCCGGTTCCTGGAGGGCAAGCGGATGTGGCACGACCCGCGGCGCAGGGAGTGCTCGCTGGCCTCGCTCACGTCGTTGATCTTCGAGGGCGAGCAGCTGGTCCGGATCTCCTACACCGAGCCCGTCGGCGTGACGAACCCCAGGGTGACCGGCGCATGAAGCGGTTGCTGGTCCTGTTGTTGCTCGTGGCGGGGTGCTCCACCGGCAAGGACGCCGCCAGGATCGGTGGCGGTGACTTCTACCTCGTCGCGCCCGGCGGTCAGGTCGAGATCCGGTACCCGGCCGGTGAGCGCAAGGAGCTGAAGGGCCTCGAAGGCGAGTCCCTGATGGAGGACGGGAAGACCGTCAAGCTCTCCGACTACGCCGGCAAGCCGGTCGTGATCAACATCTGGGGCGCGTGGTGCGGTCCGTGCCGCACGGAGGCGCCGGAGCTGCAGAAGGTCCACGACGCCGGGACGCAGGTGATCGGGGTGGACGTCAAGGAGACCTCGAAGGACCACCCGCGCGACTTCATGAAGGACCGGTCGCTGACCTACCCGTCCATCTACGACGCCTCGTCG
>JASLAV010000360.1 GCA_030146905.1 Lentzea sp.
CGACGACGTCGATCCCGGGGTACAGCTCCACGAGCGGCTTGATGGGCACGCGGTCGCGTTCCGCCACGCGCAGCAGCTCCGCGGCCGCCTCCCTGGACTGGATCGTCAGCACCTGGCCTCCCCTGCACCGATCGACTTGGCAACGTGGTGGCCGGCGCGGCGGCCGGAGAAGACGCAGTCGGCGAGCGCGAGCCCGCTGACGTAGGACTCCGAGCACACTCCGACGGCCGACCGGCCTGCCGCGTACAGGCCCTCCGTCCCCCGGACCTGGCCGGTGTCCTCGTCGACGACGAGCCCGCCGAGCGTGAGCATCGGGCACGGGTAGCCGAAACCGGCGCGCACCGACACGTTGATCAACGAGTACGGCGGTGTCCCGAACGGTTCCGGTACCGCGATCCCCGCCTTGGCCGCGGCTTCCTCGATCGTCGCAGCGGTGACCAGGCCGCGCCGGAGCAGGTAGCGGACCTGCCAGCGCTGGAACGGCGCGGTCTGCGTCCTCACCTGGGCCCTGGCCACGCGCAGGATGTCGTCGTCGATGAGCAGCCACGCCCTGCCGCCGCGCCGGACGATCTCGTCGCCGATGGCGGCGCCGTACCGCGTCGCGTCACCGAACCGCTGCCCGTCGGCATCGACCAGGACGCCGCGCTGCAACGCGCTGGGCGGTGTGACGAAGCGCCACACCGAGATCCTGTCCATCCGCGCGGTCGTCCCGCCGGCGGCGACGCCGAGCCGGATGCCGGCACCGTCGTCGCCGGGTGTGCCCAGCGCGAGGCCGCCGCGGTGCGCGGGAGCGTTCTCCCGCACCATGGCCCGGTTGGAGATGAAGCCACCGGCGGCGATGACGACTCCCCGTCTCGCGGTCACCGTCACCGGGCGGCTGAAGCGTTCCAGCCACTCGGCCAGCCCGAACAGCCTCCTGCCGAGGGGTGGGTGGTAGAGCCACGGCTTGGCGCCCGCCCTGGACAACACCCCGTGCACAGCTCCAGGCAGGCCGGAGAGGGTCCGGCACCGCACGCCCGTCACCCGGCCACCGTCCAGGACGAGCTCGACAGCACGCGTCCGCGGCATGATCCGCACACCCGCCCGTTTGGTGGCCTCCGCCAGCCTGGCGAAGAACACCTTGCCCGAGGTCCCCTTCGCCCTGGTCCGGTGCCCGCGCGGCACCGGGTCGGGCCACGCGTCCTCGCTGCCGGACTGGTACAGGTAGTAGTCGTCGGTCGGGTACGAGGTCTTGAACGGGCTGACCGCCGAGGAGAACGGCACGCCCTGGTCCTCCAGCCAGGCCAGCATCTTCGCGCTGTCCTCGCAGAACCTGCGCAGCGTCGCCTCGGACACCGCGTCCCGCACCTCGGTCCGCAGGTAGGCCTCCATCGCGTCGGCCGAGTCGGTGACACCGGCTTCCACCTGCTGCCGCGTCCCGCCGCCCGCGTACACGACGCCGCCGGACAGGGCGGTCGCGCCACCACCGGCGAACCGGTCCAGCACCACCACGGACGCACCCGTCGCCGCGGCCTCGATGGCGGCGCACGCGCCGGCCGCACCGAAGCCGATGACGACCACGTCAGCGGTGACCTCCACGCAACCCTCCTGGAACAGGCGCTTCGCCAGAAACAGGTTCTTGGTGAGCCGACTTGCCTGGAACTCCTACACCATAGCGCCAAACCGGCCCAGAACTATAACCTGTTCTAGTCCGAGTACCGGGAGGTGCGATGTACGACGTGATCGTCGTCGGCAGCGGCGCGGCAGGCATGACAGCCGCGCTCTGCACCGCTCAGCACGGCCTGCGCACCCTCGTCGTCGAGAAGGCCGGGCACTACGGCGGGTCGACCGCGCGGTCGGGCGGCGGCATCTGGGTGCCGAACAACGCGGTGGTCGCCGCGAGCGGCGTGCCCGACTCGCCGGAGCTGGCCAGCACCTACCTGGCGCACATCGCCGGGGACGTGCCGGCGGACCTGCGGGAGGCGTTCCTGGACGCGGGGCCGGCGATGCTCGCGTTCGTCTGCGCGCACACGCCCCTGAGGTTCCGCTGGGTCCCCGAGTACGCCGACTACTACCCGGAGGCGCCCGGCGGTCAGCCGCGCGGCCGCTCGGTCGAACCACTGCCGTTCAACACGAAGCTGCTGGGCGAGGAGGTCGAGGACCTGGAACCGCCGTACGTGCCGACCCCGGCCGGCATCGTGATCACCCAGACCGACTACCGCTGGCTCACGCTGGTCGGCCGCCACCCCCGCGGCCTGCTCACCGCCGCCAAGGTCTTCGGCCGCCGCTTCCTGCCCGGCAGGCGGCTGACCATGGGCCAGGCGCTGGTGGCCGGCCTGCGAGCCGGTCTGAAGGCCCTGGACGTCGAGGTCCGCCTCAACACCGCCATGACCGACCTGCACCACGAGAACGGCCGCGTCGCGGGCGTGCTGACCGGCGACAGGCTGATCCTCGCGGAGCACGTGGTGCTGGCGGCGGGCGGGTTCGAGCACAACGAACGGCTGCGCAAGCAGCACCAGGACATCGGTACGGAGTGGACGGTCGGCGCGAAGGCCAACACCGGTGACGGCATCGAGGCCGGCGTCAGGGCGGGTGCGGCCGTCGGGTTGATGGACGAAGCCTGGTGGGGACCGTCCGTCCCGCTGCCACGAGGACCGTTCTTCCTGCTGGCGGAACGTTCCCTGCCCGGTTGCGTGCTCGTGGACGAGATCGGGCGCCGGTTCGTCAACGAGGCCGCGCCCTACATCGACGTGGTCGCCGCGATGACCGGCACCACCTGGCTCGTCTTCGACACCACCTACCGCAACCGCTACCCGTTCTGCGGCATCCCGCCGCGCCGTCCGCTCCCCCGGCGCTGGAAGGACGTCGTGCTGACGGCCCCGAGCCTCGAAGAGCTCGC
>JASLAV010000407.1 GCA_030146905.1 Lentzea sp.
CGTTCGTCGGCGCGGGGATGCTGACCAACCGCAGGCCGCTGGGCTTGCTGTGGGACCTGATGTGCTTCCTGCCGCGGACCGCCCACCCGTTCGCGCCGCCGTGCTACGCCGAGCGCGCGGTGCCGGAGATCGCCGACCGCACGCGCGAGTTCCTGGACGAGTCGGACGACCACCGCGTGGTGCTGTCCGCGCACAGCCTGGGTGCCGTGCTGGCCGTGGCGGCCCTGTACGCGTTGCCCTCCGGATACCTGGAGCGGGTCCGGCTGCTGACCTACGGCGTGCAGCTGCGGCCGTACTTCGGGCGGATCTTCCCCGACCTGCTGGGACCGGTGGTGCTGGGCACACCACCGGTGCGGGCGGGCGCGTTGTTCTCGTGCGACCCGTGGCGCGGGGATCCCGGCGAGGCGCCGGACCGCGGCCTGTCGGTGTTGCTGGGCAAGGGCTGGATCAACCTGTGGCGCCGCACGGACTACCTCGGTTTCCCGGTCAAGGGCTGGTCGGACAACCCCGTCGACCGCCGCGCCCGCGAGACGGACGGGTCGCCGGACAAGGTGGAGACCCACGGCGACTACCACCTCTGCACCAGCTACCACGAGGCGTTCGCCGACCTCGTCCCCGCCGATCTGAACCAGTCGCCCGATCGTGGACGTGAAGGGGATGGGAACCTGGAACGCAGCTGACTCGAGGAGAACCATGCGCACGACCGTGGCGGCCTTCGCAAGTGCCGCACTGCTCACCGGTGCACTGACCGCCTGCTCCGGCGAGGCCCCGCCCTCCGCACCGGCGGCCCCGGAGATCAAGCCGGTGGCCGAGGCGGACGTGGCGGCTCCCGCCGCGTCCGGCGACCAGCCGAAGGGCATCACCTACGACGTGAAGCGGATCCCGTTGGGCGGCAAGCTCTCCGCGGGCTCGTCCGTCTCGGATGGACAGACGACGGTCGAGCTGAAGGTCTCCGGCCTCCTGCCGGACACCAAGTACGGCTCGCACGTGCACACCAAGCCGTGCGGCGCCAAGCCAGCCGACTCCGGCCCGCACTACCAGCACGAGAAGGACCCGGTCACGCCCAGCGTCGACCCGAAGTACGCCAACGCCCAGAACGAGATCTGGCTCGACTTCACCACCGACGCCCAGGGTGCCGCCACCGGCACGGCGACCGTCAAGTGGGAGTTCCGCAAGGGCGAAGCGAACTCGGTCGTGATCCACGCCGCGCACACCAGCACCGAGCACGGCAAGGCGGGCACCGCCGGTGACCGCCTGGCGTGCCTGACCGCGTCGTTCTAGGGCGAGGCGCCGGCCGCCTCGTCATATGCCTCCCTGTGTCGTTCGACTTCGGCGAGGTGGTCGGCCGTCCAGGCGCGCAGGATCAAGAAGGGCTCTTCGAGCGTGCGCCCCAGCGGCGTGATCCGGTACTCCACGGCGACGGGGCGTTGCTCCAGCACCCGGCGCTCGACGAGGCCGTTGCGCTCCAACCGTCGCAGTGCCTGCGTCAGCGATTTCTGGGTGATCCCGTCGAACTCCCTCTTGAGTTCGTTGAAGCGTCGCGGCTGCCGGCACAACGCGGTCAGCAGCAGGTGACCCCACTTGTCCAGGAGCTGGTCCAGGAGCTCGCGCTGCGGGCCGACGATGGTCTCGGGGTCGGCGTGATCTTCGCGGATACCAGGTTTCTTTGAAGTACCTTTCATGCACCTGGTATATCAGAGATACCGCCAATCCAAGGGGATCTCATGTCCGAACAGTCCCTGCCCAGCCTCCACGTCAAGCGCCAGGACGGAGTGCTGTGGGTCTCGATCGACGTTCCGCCCGTCAACCTGATGACGGCCCGGCTCCTGCTCGACCTGGACGCCGTCGCCGCATCCGCCGAGAACGATCCCGACCTGCACGTCATCGTGCTCCAGAGCTCCAATCCGGAGTTCTTCCTGGCACACGGTGACCTGTCGTTCGTGGAGGACCCCGCGACGTACGCCGCCCTCCCGATCGCGGAGGAGACGCTGGTCGGGACCGGCCCGATGATGCGGCTCCACGAACGCTGGCGGCGTCTGCCCCAGACCACCATCGCCAAGATCGCGGGACTCACCCGCGGCGGTGGGTCCGAGCTGGCTTCCAGCCTGGACCTGCGATTCGCGGCCCTCGAGACCGCGGCGTTCGGCCAGTTCGAGACGTTGATGGGCATCGTCCCCGGAGCTGGTGCGACTGCCCACCTGCCCCGCCTCGTGGGTCGCGCTCGCGCTCTCGAGATCGTGCTGACAGGCGGTCTGGTCGACGCGGCGACCGCCGAGCGCTGGGGATGGGTGAACCGAGCTCTGCCCGCCGCGGAACTGGACGAGTTCGTTGAGCGGGTCGCACTGACCATCGCGACTCTGCCCGACGGTGTCCGCGCCGCGGCCACCGAAGCAATCGACGCGGCCGACGGCACGCTCGAGGACGCACTGCGCGCGGAAGACCGCCTGCTCGGGGAAACGTTCACCCCCGCGTCCGGAGAGCTTGCCAGGGCAGCACTCGCGGCCGGGGCTCACACGCGCGAGGTGGAGCTGAACCTCGAAGAGGTCCTGCGGGCGAACCTCGTCCGGCGTTCGTGACGATCCGCTCTGCGGTCACCTGAGGGGTCACGCTCGGTCCTCGGGTGCTCAGGGCACTAGCAGGGCCACGTCAGGGCCACGCCTCCGGCGAGGTGCGGCCCTGACACCGGTTCCAGCACCGCCGCGCGCACGAGGTTGAGCACCTCGTACCGGTCTCCCGCACGGCGGATCAGGCCGCGGACGCTCAGCTCGTGCGGGTTTCCGCGGCACTCGTGCTCCACGGCGTCCAAGAGCCTGCACCGCTCCTCGTCGTCCAATGTGGACAGCGAACGGCGGATGGCGTCGCGCAGGTGGGCCGAGGTCGGGTCCACCGGGTTGGAGCGCAGCCGTTCCAGCAGGTGCTGCGGCGAGTAGACCATGAACCAGCCGGCGGCGAACTCCAGCGCCGACGGCAGTCCGTCCAGCTCCTGGACGAGACCGGTCAGCGCGGCTCGGTTCGCCGGTTCCGCCCTGAACGCCGGCCGCACCCGGTGCACGTGGCTGAGGAGCAACCGCACCGCCGCGTCGTCGGGTAACCCGGTCAACGGGAACACGTGCTCACCCGCGAGGCCCGTCGGTGCCAGCGCGGTCACCAGCACCCGCAGGCGCGGGTGGGTGGCGAGCAGGCGCGGGTCGGGGCGCCGGCCGGTGACGAGGACGGTGTCCTGGTCGTCGTCGACCGGCGGGAACGACGCCGGGTGCCACAGCACGGACCAGCCGTGCCGGAAGTGCAGCTCACCCGCCGCCTCGAGGGCGAGACGGGTCTTGCCGACGCCGCTGACGCCCGTGATGGTGACCAGCCGGGAGCCGTGGGCCGCGGGCCGGTCGCCGGCCAGGAACAGCGCATCGGCCGGGCGGTGTCCTTCGACCAGCCCGCCCACCAGCAGCGCCACCAACGCCGCCGTCTCCGCCTCCCTGCCCACGATCGGCGCCGCCGGTGTCGGCGGCGCCACGCCCGCCTTGGCCGCCGGACGCCCACCGGCCCGCGCGAGGTCGGCGCGGCTGCTGTCGTCCAGCCGCAGACCGTCCGCGAGCAGGCGCACCGTCTCGGCGCGGGGTGTGCGGGTGCGGCCGCATTCCAGGTCGCGGATGGCCCGCACGCTCACCATCGCGAAGTCGGCCAGCTGTTGCTGGGTCAGGCCCGCCTGGACGCGGTGCGTGCGCAGCAGTTCCCCGAACTCCCTCATGCCCGTCCCTCCTCGTGTTCCCAGTCTCGGGGCGGACGGGCCGCGGAACATGGGGTGCGGTCCCCCATATTCACCTCCGCCCGCAAATCTGGGGGGTTAGTCCCCATGTGCCGCTCCAGGGGCGCGTGCCAAGTTCTCCGGCGTGACCTCCGCGGCAGAGACCAGCACTGGCGAGAGCTGGACAGCTGCCTTCGCCCACGCCCTGCGGCCGCTCGTCGACGCCGCCCGCACGGAGATCGCCCCGCCGTTCGACGCGGCGTTCGCCGAGAGGCTCGGACGGCGGCTGGTGGCCATCGCCGCGCGCACGCTGGTGCTGGAGCTGCACAGGGCGCGCCACAGCCTCGAAAGCCCGACCAGCGCCGAGCGGTTCGTCGAGTTCACGCGCAACCTGGACCTGGCGGACCTCTTCCACCGCTACCCGGTGCTCGCGCGGTTGCTCGCGCAGGCGTGCGAACAGGCCGTCGCCGCACACCACGAGCTGACGACGCGGTTCGCCCACGACCGCGGCGAGATCGTCGGCACCCTCTTCGGCGGCCGGGATCCCGGCGCGCTCGTGTCCATCCACACCGGCATGGGCGATCCGCACCGGCAGGGGCGGACGGTGGCCGTCCTGACCTTCGACTCCGGCGCCAAGCTCGTCCACCGGCCACGACCGGTCGAGCTGCACGTCCGGTTCACCGCACAGCTGCAGTGGCTTTCCAAGCGAAGTGGAATCGAGTTCCGCGCACCTAGGGTCCTCGCGGGCAACGGGTACGGGTGGCTGGAGCACGTCGAGCACGAGCCGTGCGCGGACGTGGCGGGGGTCGCCGAGTTCTACCGGCGCCTGGGCGCGCTGCTCGCCCTGCTCTACGCGCTCGACGGCACGGACATGCACTACGAGAACCTGATCGCCTGCGGTGACCAGCCGGTGCTCGTGGACGTCGAGACGCTGTTCCACCCGACGCTCGCACCGGACACCGACCCCGCCGTGCTGGCACTGGTCAGGTCGGTGCACCGGACGGCCCTGCTCCCCCACGTGCTGCTGGGCGACAACGGGGCCGCGGACGTGTCCGGCGTCGGAGGCGACCACGGCGTGCCGTCACCGCTGGACGTCGTCGGCTGGGCCGACGCCGGAACGGACCGCATGCGCCTGGTGAGGCGTCCCGGCGAGTCCTCCGGCGCCAGGAACCGGCCGGTGCTGGGCGGTCGTCCCGCCGAGCCGGCCGACTACCAGGACTCGCTGCTCGCCGGGTTCCGCACGGGCTACGACGCCATCGTCGCGCACCGGGACGAGCTGCTGCGGCTCGTCCGCTTGGCGGCCGACGACGAGGTGCGGTTCGTCGCGCGGGCGACGCGGCAGTACGCGCGGTTGCTCGACGAGTCGACGCACCCGTCCGTCCTGGTCGACGCGATGGACCGCGACCAGGCGTTCGGCGTGCTGGTGACCGACGACCCGCTGCTCGACCGGCTGGTGCCCTTCGAGGTCGCCGACCTGTGGCGCGGTGACGTGCCGCTGTTCACGTGCAGGCCGGGTTCCGCCGACCTGTGGACCGCGTCCGGGCTCCGGCTGCCGGGGATGCTGCCGGAGCCGGGTCTGCACGCCGTCGAACGCAAGATCGCGGCGATGAACGAGGTCGACCGGCACGACCAGCAGTGGGTGATCACCGCACTGCTGGCGTCACGGCCGCGCCCCGTCTCGCACCACTCCGGCGCGTCGTTGCCAGGCCACGTCGCCGCGGTCGACCCCGATCCGGCACGGCTGCTGGTCGCCGCCTGCGGGATCGCCGACCAGATCCTCGCGCACGCCGTCACGGGCAGGGACCGCGTCAACTGGATCGGGCTCGAGCTCGTCGACGACCGCCATTGGACGGTGCAGCCGCTCGGCGCCGGTCTGTCCAACGGCTACACGGGTGTCGCGCTGTTCCTGGCGGAGCTGGGGGCCTTGACCGGCGCCGCGCGGTACGTGGACTTCGCCCGCGACGCGTTGCGGCCGTTGCCGTCGCTGCTGGAGGTGTTCGCCGCGGAACCGGAACTCGCCGCGGTGGCGGGCGGCGGCCTGCACGGGCTGGGCGGGATCTGCCACGGCCTGGCGCGTCTCACCTCGTTGCTGGACCTCGATCCCTCGCTCCTGGCCACGGCCGTGTCGGTGATGCCCCGGGAGGACACGGCGACGGGCGTCGTGGACGGTGTGGCCGGGTCGCTGGCCGCGATGCTGTCCGTGGGAACGCCGGACTCGCTCGCACTGGCCGCCCACTACGCGTCCGTCCTGCGTGGTGCGGTCAACTCCGCCGGCGGGTTCGCCAGAGGCCAGGCGGGCATCGGATGGGCCCTGCGGCGTTACGCGGCAACGGTTCACGACGAGGCGTCGGACGCGGCCGCGACGGCGTTCCTGGAGAGCGACGCCATCGACCCGACGGACCTCGGCTGGTGCACGGGCATCGCCGGTGCCGCACTGGCCCGCGACGACGAACGGCTGGCAGGCCTGCTCGCGTCACGGGAACCGTTGCGGGACATGAGTCTCTGCCACGGCGAACTGGGCGTCGTCGAGGCCCTGTCCGCCCACCACCCCAGCGCGGCCTCCCGCCGCACGGCGCTCGTGCTGGGAGCTCTGGACGAGCACGGCGCGCGGTGCGCCACCCCGGGCGGTGTTCCGTCGCCCGGACTGCTCACGGGCCTGTCCGGCATCGGCCACGGCATCCTGCGCCGCGGGTTCCCGGTGCCGTCGGTCCTGCTGCTCGAACCACCACACCAACCGGAGGAGTCCACCAGATGAACGAGTCCCTGCACCGCTCGGCCGCCCTGCCAGAGCCGGACGAGCACGTGATCGGGGAGATGGAGCTCGCCCCGACGATCCTCGCGGGAGCGAGGGCGCGCGCACTGATGGGCCTGACCCTCGCGGTGAGCGCGTTCGCGTCGATCACCCCGGCGCTGTCCGACACGACGGTCAGCGACGCCTGACGCCCCGGGTCCGAATACGCCTGTGCAGCCGATACGGAGAGCTGCACGGGCGCGTTAGGGTCCAGACATGCAGACCCGAGCGCCCCACGTGGTCGGCCGCGACCGGGAGGCCGCGGCCATCACGGAGGCACTCGGCCACACCCGCGAATGCCGTGGTGGGGCCGTCTTCCTGACCGGTGAGGCCGGCATCGGCAAGTCCAGGCTCGCGCGCTACGCGGCCGGTCACGCCTACGACGAGGGCATGCGGGTGCTCAAGGGCCGCGGCACGACGATCGGGCCGATGGTGCCGTTTCGTCCACTCGCGGAAGCCCTCCTCGGACTGTTCCGCGGCGACCCTCCCGACGACTCCGCGCTCGGGCCCTACAAACCCGTGCTGGGCACGCTGATCCCCGACTGGCACGACCACAGGTCCACGACGGAGTCGGTCGTCGTGCTCGCGGAGGCGGTGCTGCGGCTGCTCGCGTCCGTCGCGAGGAAGACTCCGCTGCTGCTGGTCCTCGAAGACCTGCACGAGGCCGACGCCGAGACGCTCGCCGTCATCGAGTACCTCGTGGACAACCTGGAGGACCAGCCGGTCCTGCTGCTCGCCACGATCCGCACCGAACCGGGCCACGCGCTGGAGCTCGTCCACCGGGTGGCGCAGCGGGGTTCCGGCGGCCTGCTGGAGCTGTGCAGGCTCTCGCAGGACGAGGTGCGGCAGATGACCGCGGCCTGCCTGGAGAGCGACGGGGTCCCGCCGGAGCTGGTCGATCGGTTGTGGACGGACAGCGCGGGAAACCCGTTCGTCGTCGAGGAACTGCTGCACGGCATGGTGAGCGGCGGGCTGCTCGTGTCCGGTGAGCACGGCTGGCAGGTGCTCGGCGAGCTCAAGCTGACCGTGCCGGCTGCATTCGTCCGCAGCGTCGCGCACCGCACCGACAGGCTGGGGCCGCAGGGCCGCGAGGTCCTGTCCATCGCGGCGGTGCTGGGCCACCGGTTCCCGCTCTCGGTGGTGCAGAAGGTGACCGGCACCGACGACCGCAGGCTGCTGAGCCACCTGCACGCCGGGGTCGCCGCGCAGCTCGTGACGCCGGACGAGCCCGCACCCGACTGGTACGCGTTCCGGCACCCGCTCACCGCGGACGCGCTGCTCGCCCAGCTGACACCCGCCGAACGCGCCGGTCTGTCCGCGCGCACCGCGGAGGCGATCGAGGACCTGCACCCCGGGCTGCCCGGCGACTGGTGCCCGCTCGTCGCGAAGCTGCGGTTCGACGGCGGCTCACCGGTGGCGGCCGGCCGGTTGTTCGCGGAGGCCGGCAGACGGGCGCTGGCCGGTGGCGCTGCCGGTTCGGCCGTCACGTTGCTCGACCGCGCGCAACGGCTGCTGGCCGGCGAGGTCGCCGAACGCGCCGACGTCCTCGACACCCTCCTGCCCGCGCTGGCCGAGACGGGCGAGTTCGAACGCGCCTTCGCCCTGGACGTGGCGGAGCTGCACGGCCTCGACACCCCGCGCCGCGCGAAGCTCCACACGCGACTGTCCAGGGTGGCCTACCTGGCAGGCCGGTTCAGCGAGGGCGTGGAGCAGGTGCGGACCGCCCGCGCGCTGCTCGGCCCCGGAGCGCCGGACGAGCTGACCGCGCAGCTGGACGTCAACTCGGCGTACCTGGCGCTGAACATCCCGAGCGCGGACCGGATCTCCTCCGCGGCGGGTCTCGCGAGGCAGGCCGCGGAGGCCGCGGACAGGGCGGGACTGCCCGCGGTGGCGTGCGAGGCGTGGCAGCTGCTCGGCATCATCGCGCGCGAGCAGGACCTCGACGAGGCCAGCACGTGCTTCGGCAAGGCGCTCTCGCTGGCCGACACCCACCACATGCCGATCCAGCACATCTACGCGCTGGTCCGCCTGGCCGGCAACGAATGGCTCGCGCACGGCACCACCGCCGCGCTGGACCGCACGCACGCGGAGGCGTGCCGGGCCGGCGCGATCACGGTGGCGCACAACGTGGACGCCATCCTCGCGCTGCAGTCCGTGCTCACCGGCCGGTACGCGACGGCAGCCGAGCAGGTCGACAGGTGCCTGCAGGCCACCGCGCGGCTGAAGTTCCACGCGCTGACCCGCTACCTGCTGATGGTGAAGGCGACGCTGGCCGCGCACCGCGGTGACCGGGCCGGGACGGAGGACGCGATCAGGAGGTTCGAGTCCGTGGCGAAGAGCGGCGCGCAGGAGCACCCGCTCTGCTACGGGCTCGCGCGGGGGTTCTGCGCCCTGCTGGAGGAGAACCACGCGCTGGCCGTCGAGGAGATCGACCACGCGCTCGCGCTGGAGTCGCAGAACCCCACCACGTTCCACCTGTCGGGCACGCACGGCGCCCGCATGCTGCTGGGCGTGCTCGACGGCCGTCTCGGCTGGGCCGAACACCGCGCGCTGACCGCGACCTCCCCCGCGGGCATGCGCTGGAACCGGCAGTTCACCGATCTCGCCCACGCCGTCCTCCTCGGGCGCGACGGCCGGCACGAGGAGGCGGCACTCGCCTTCGAGCGCGCCCAGGAGGCCGCGGCGCCGTACCCGATGGCACGGCACCTCGGCCTGCGGCTCGTCGCACCGGAGGCCGCCGGGTGGGGCGATCCGGTGGGCTGGCTGCGCGCCGCGGAGGAGTACTTCCACCAGTCGGGGATCCCGGCGGTGGCGTCGGCGTGCCGCGGGCTGCTCAGGCAGGCGGGAGCGCCGGTGCAGCAGCGCCGCAGCGGCACCGAGCAGGTGCCGCGGCAGCTGCGCGGGCACGGCGTCACGGTCCGCGAGTTCGAGGTGTTCGTGCTGCTGGCCGACCGGATGGGCAACAAGGCCATCGGGACGCGCCTGCACATCTCCCCGCGCACGGTGGAGAAGCACGTCGCCTCGCTGATCGCGAAGACGGGTCAGCCCGACCGGGAGTCCCTGTCCGCGTACGCCGCCGCGCTGAGCCGCTGACGTTCCCGCTTGAGCCGCGCCTCGTGCTCGTGGCGCTTGCCGTTGCCCAGGGCGCCGCGCGCGTCGCGGACCACGTCCCGGAAGACGTCGTAGTAGGTGTCGTCGTACTGCTCGACGACCTCGAACGTCCACTTGCCGGGGAGCACGTTGCGGCCGAGCAGCTCCCGTTGCACCCTGTCCGCGTGCTCGTGGTGGCCGGCCTCGCGCAGCGAGGCGATCGCGTCGTCGAGCAGGAAGTCGGCGGAGCCGGTCAGCTGGTGGAACGTGTAGAGGTGGCCGCGTGCCTGTTCCACGGTCTCGAGCGCCTTGCCGAGCTTGCCCAGCGCCTCGATCGTCTTGTCGTCCATACCACC
>JASLAV010000428.1 GCA_030146905.1 Lentzea sp.
GGTCAGACGACACGTCGATGACCACCGCCGACAGCGTCAACGAGAAGAGGAATCCATGCTGAAGAAAGCGCTGGCGATCGTGATGGCCGCCTGTGCAACGGCCACGGCGGTCATCTTCGCCGCCGGCACGGCGAGCGCAGCCGAGACGAGCCGTCCGGCGCCTGCAGTCGCAGTCGACGCGGGGATCCTGGCGTCACCGGAGTGCTCCGGCACCGAGGGACACGGCAAGATCTTCTACCAGGTCTGCGTCCGGTACAACTGCGACAGCAACTCCTGCTTCCACCGCGGGTACCTCGGCCTGATCAACAACGCCACGAGCCCTCGTACGGTCACCTGGAGACTTGAGAGGGACATGGATTCCCAGTGGATCCGCTGGGCCCCCGACGACTTCGGCGTGGCGACATTGGCCGCCGGCGAGCAGCGGACCATCTTCTCCGCCAACACTTACGAATCCACGTGCCCCATTACGACGAAGAGGCGGCTGATGATCTCCTACGACAGCTCCGGTTGGAGCCTTCCCATCGAGGTCAGCGATCTTCTGGCGTGCGTGTAGCAGCACCTGTCGTGCATCACACATTTGTTTCGTGACCGAACACTTCGGGAGGCACAGCCATGCACCGACCGCCGGACTCAACGGCACCGAGCCCATCCGAGCCGACGACTCCGCGGGTTCTCTCGTGAACGCGTCGGCGAAGACCACGCGTCGCCGCCTGCTTACCGCGGGAGCCGTCGCCGTGGGCTCGACGTTGCTGACGACGGGGCAGGCGTCCGCCGACGGCTACGGCTCCGGCGCCCTGGGCCCGTGGGAGAACCTGTCCAAGGCGATCTCCACCCTCACCCAGATCAGGCCGGTCCTGGACACCGACGGGCTGTTCATGTTCGGGGACAGCATCTCTGTCCAGGACGGCTACACCCTGGCCCAGCGACTGCACAGCCGGACCGGGGACGTCATCGCCGTGCACAACTGGTCCGGCCGCCCCACCGCACCGGCCGTCGACGCGCTGGCCCAGTGGTCTCAGACGTACGGACTACCGCGCCGGATCCTGATGGCCACCGGGTCGAACGACATCTTCACCCCGCCGGTGTTCGCCGCGCAGGTCGACCGCACGATGACCGTCGTCGGCCCGACCCGGACGGTCTACTGGGTCAACACCCAGGTCTCCCGGACCGGCCAACCCGCCGCCGTCCAGCTGGCCGACCAGCGCAACAGCGCCTGGATCAACCTCCAGCTGGCCGACGCCCAACGTCGCCACCCGAACCTGCGCGTCATCCGCTGGGCCGAGTTCCTCGCCGCGAAGCCGACCCGGCTCACGGCCTACCTCCGCGACGGCGTCCACACCACCGAACCACTGGGCCAGGACGCCCGCAACGAACTCATCGTCCAAGCCATCGAAGCGGGCTGAGACACGTGTGTCGACACAACAGCGGGTTCGTGTTGAGAACCACCCTCATCCTCCTGATGTCAGCCGTGTTCGCCGGGCTGCTTCTCCCCGCACAGGCAACCGCAGCGCCCGCGCCTGGAGTGCGTGCGAGCTACGCGAACCCGGTTCGCACCAACGGCCGGGTCGACGCGCGGGCCACGGTCGCGCGGCTGCGAGAGATGAACGCGAACACCTACGCGTTCCTGGTCCACACCGAGAACGACTGGAACGATTTCGAGCCGTTCCTGCGTGAGGCCCAGACCGCGGGCCTGACCACGTGGGCCTACCTGGTGCCGCCGACCGAGTGCCCCGGCGTCGACGACACGTGCTCGACCTACCTGCCCCACAAGAAGGACTACCTGGCCTGGGCGCGAGCGATCGGCGCACTCGCCGACGAGTACGCGGTGCTCAAGGCGTGGGCGATGGACGACTTCTTCTACAACAGGGCTTTCTTCACGCCGGCCTACACAGGCCAGATCCGCGCCGCCGCCGGCATCGACTTCTACCCGGTGGTCTACGTCCACCAGCTCACCGAGGCGTTCACAACCTCGTACGCCGGTGTCATGGACAGCCTGATCCTGCCGTTCAACGACTCCCCGAACCGCAACACGGTGTGGACGGGATCGTTGCGCGGCCATCTCGACACCGCTGTCGCGCTGCTCGCGGCGAAGAGCAAGAAGCTCCTCCTGATGCCGTACGCGGCGACGCTGTCGGCCACCACGGTAACGCCGGACGTCGGCTACGTCCGCACGGTGACCGCGGTCGGCATCGAGTACGTGAAGGCGGGCAAGATCGCGGGTGTGGTGCAGTACGCACTGCCGCTCACCCGGGACCTTCCTCAGGCCGGGGACGTCTCGTTCGCGCACACCGGGCGCGGTGGGCTGGTCTTCACCGTGCACAGCAACACGGACACCCGAGCCGGCGACTTCGCGGCAGCCAGTACCGCAGTACGGCTCGACCCTGGGTCCACATCCTGTTCGATGGTGTTGTGGCACCAGGACAACTGGGGCGACAACACACCTGGCTACCACATGAAGCAGGCGCTCATCGGGGGCACGAAGGTGTGGGAACGCGACATCGCCAGCGAGGGCACCGACTGGTACACGTCCTCACCACGCGACCTGACGCCATACCTGATCAACGGGGTGGGCACGCTGACGTTGCGGCTCTACGAGGCGAAGGGCGTCGCGAACTACCGGGTGCTCGTCCGGTTCGACGACATCCGACTCACGGGGTGCCACATCGCGAACCCCGACTTCGAGACCACCGGCGGTTGGACGATGACCAGGGGAAACGGACCAGTGTTCGGCGGTGTCCACATCTCCGACCCGGTGTACTCGACGACGGTGCACAGCACCGTCGCGGCTCTCTACGCGACCTGACACGCCCTGTGCCGCTCGAGAAGTCATCGTCGCAGGTCATTAGCCATGAGCAGCGCCCTGGGCGACCGCGAGAGCTGCTGTACGAGCGCGAGGGCCCGCGCGTGGTCAGCCATCGATCCGAGGGTGCTGCGCTTCCCAGCGTGGACTGGCAGATCACCAGCGACGACCGGCGGGAGACCGCCACCGCGGTCGTCCGGCCGCACGAGGGCGCGCCAATCCTGCCGGGGATTACGCCGCGGGGCCGACAACCCGTCCGGGCCGCCCTGGGCGAGGCCGAGCTGCGCGCGGGCCGGCACTCGCTGTTCGAACCGGGACGCCACGCTGGAGATTCCCCCCGTCGCCCCCGAGCCGGTACTGCGCTCCGCACTGACGCTCAAGGGCCTGATGCACCACGACATCGGCACGATCATGGCCGCCGCGACTACCGCCCCGCCCGAGGAGTTGGACGACCAACACCAGGATCACCAGTGGTGCCAGCCGCACGACACCGCGCCGTGAACCCTCAACCGCCCTCAAACACCTCGAACGGCACCACCAAGCAGGGCGATATAGTCGCGCAGCAACCCCGAGTCGCCTTCAGTCCAGCCTGAAGAGACGACCACTTGACCAACCGATATGTTGCAGACTCCTCCCCCAGGGTGGACCGGATCATGACCTAAACTGCGAAAACGTCGCGACGGCAGGTCACGGCGGTGCAGTTGGATGCACTTGAGCGCAGATCGATCCTGTTGCCCCACCTTGACTTCTCCCAATTTCCTCCCAGCTTCCTCTCATGACGGACCCATGTCGACCACTACGGGCGTCGAACGCCTGTGCACAAATCGAGTGGCCGAAATGCTTGTCAGCAATGAGGTACTCACCCCGCCGCCCACACGGTGCAGGCGACTTGACCAGCGAAGCTTGGCCACACCCGGTCGGCACGCAGAGCCGGACCACGGCGTTGACTCCTGATCCTCGGAGACAGTCGGCACTCCACGAGAAGCGAAGGCGACGCAGTATCGGACCCACCGCTTCCCCAAAGTGTGTAGATGCAATCTATGTAGATCGCATCTACACTGACGTCCATGTCGGGTTTCGTGGGCAGGCAGGCCGAGCTGCACCTCTTGCGCAAGCGCCTCGACCGGGTGATCACCTCGCGGGAAGGGGTCGCCATCGCCATCCGCGGACGGCGACAGGTGGGCAAGTCCCGGCTGGTCCAGGAGTTCTGCGACCGGGCCGACGTCCCCTACTTCTACTTCGCCGCCACCAAGGGCGCGTCCTCGGTCGAGTCGGCCACCGCCTTCCTCGCCGAACTCGCCGACTCGTCCCTGGCCGCCGGACAGGTCGGTCCGCCCACCGGGGTCACCGGCGGATGGCCCGACGCGTTCCGCGTCCTGGGCGCGACACTGCCGGACACCCCGACGGTCGTGGTGCTCGACGAGTTGCCGTGGCTGGCCGAGCAGGACGAGGTCTTCGACGGCGCGTTGCAGACCGCGTGGGACCGGCTGTGGTCACGGCGCCCGGTGTTGCTGGTGCTGCTGGGCAGCGACCTGCACATGATGGAACGCCTCACCGCCTACGACCGCCCCTTCCACGGACGCGCGGACAACCTCGTGCTCGGACCGCTCAACCCCGCCGAGACCGGACACGCCCTCGGCCTGGACGCGGCGGACGCCATCGACGCCCACCTCGTCACCGGCGGACTGCCCGGCATCATCCGCAGCTGGCCCCACGCCATGCCGGCCGCCGACTTCCTGCGCAGGGAATGCGACGACCCGGCCGCGCCCCTGTTCGGCGTGCCCGAGTCCTCCCTGCTGGCCGAGTTCCCCTCACCCGACCAGGCCCACCGCGTCGTGGAATCGATCGGCGGGGACAACCGCACCCATGCCAACATCGCCGCCACCGCCGGAAGCAACCAGGGACAGATCCCCTCCGGAACGCTGTCGCCGCTGCTGCGACGACTGACCGAGGAGAAACGGGTCCTGGCGGTGGACCACCCGCTCTCCACCAAGCCCGGCAAACCGGCGCTCTACCGGATCGCCGACAGCAACCTGCGCTTCTACCTGCCCATCGGACGCGCCGTCCAGGAACAAGCCCGCCGCGGACGCCCCCACATCGGCGCACGCGTCCTGCAACGCCAATGGACCAGCTGGCGCGGACGCGCCGTCGAACCACTCATCCGCGAGGCACTGGAACTCGCCGGACAAGCCGGCGAACTGCCCTGGCCCGACACCGCCGCGGTAGGCGGCTGGTGGAACCGACAGCACAACCCCGAGATCGACCTCGTCGGAGCCGACCGCTCCCCCGTCGCCGGCCGCATCGACTTCGCCGGGTCGATCAAATGGATCGGCAGCACCTTCGACCGCCACGACCTCGAAACGCTCC
Organism: Lentzea sp.; assembly: GCA_030146905.1. The sequence goes on from JASLAV010000428.1 coordinate 5,168, forward strand.
GCCACTCGGCCAACCACGTCCCAGGCTACGAGGCAGGCCGCTCCGGACTGGCCGTCGTGGCCCTGTCCGGCACGGACATCGACACCGACGACGTCGACCTCGTATGGGGACCACAAGAGATCATGGACTGCTGGAAAACCGGCTGAACAGTCCGGCAGCCTGCGCCGCTTGAGCGTGTATCAAGTGACCCGAGTACCGAACGGGGCACGCGGTTCCAGCACACGCTCCCGCCGAGCCATCCCACTGCCCGACCGCGATCGGGGAGACCCACCCGTCGAGGTCAGTGGTGCCACCGAGCTCGGGCATCGGCTTGATCGTGGCTGCCCTGTTCCACTGCGCGGGCGTTCGCGACAGCCGCGCGGTAGGCGGCGTGGAACCCCAGGACGCTCCACGCGCCGGCATGTGGGGCAAGGCGTGAACTGTGGTCGGGCCAGTCGATGACCTGCCGCGTCCAGGACTTCTCCGCTGCTCCCGCGAGGCGTGGGAGCAGCAAGAACGCGAGGTCGTCGAACGAGTCGACCGTCTCGCACCAGATCACCGCCTCTTCATAGCGGAGTTCCGCGTCTTTCGTCTCCGCCGCGCCCAAGACACCGCGTCACACCCGTGACGATCACGCATCGCCACGACCCGTTACTCGGAATAGCTCTTTGATCACGCAGCCCTTTGGTCGATCATCCTTCTGTCGCAAGAGTGATGATCAGCCAAGGACTGCTTCCGTGATTAACCGGGGTGCACATCACCGACCGGGACCCAGAGGACAAGCTCAGCGCAGGTGGCGGTCGAAGAACGACACCACGTGCCGGCGCACGGTCGAGACCGACACAGCCGGGTCGAGCATGCCGACCAGGGACGCGCGGCCGGCGTCGTCCACCAGCCCGGCGGCGTGCAGTTGCGGCACCATGGCAGCGAAATCGGTCAACGCCCAGTGGTTCGCGCCCTTGATCACCCATTGCCGGACACACCCGTGCGCGAGCATGGCCGACCATGAACGGCGGTAGCGGTCGTTCTGGAAGCCCTCGGTGCCGAGCAGCAGCAACGGCCGGTCCACACCGTGCCGTGCCACCGGGAGCAGTTCACCGTCCTGGCCCGGCCGCTCCGGGTGGTAGTCCAGGAAGCCCTCCATGTTGATCGCCGCGTCGATCCGGCGGCCGGTGTCCTCATGCATCGCCTCCGCCGCGATCGTGCCGCCCAGGCCTTGGCCGTACATGCCGACGCGGCGCAGGTCGAGGACGCGGCTGAGGTTCGCGGGCAGGGTGCGGCCCTCGGCGTCGGGGTTGCCGCCGGCGGCGAGGACCTCCAACTGGTCGAGCACGAAGTCGGTGTCCGCCAGGCGGGTGGCGATCAGGGTCTTGTAGAGCTGTGGATCCGTGCTCGGGTCACTGGTCAGCGCGATCAGCCGCGGGCCGTTCGGCAGGTCGACCGTGCTGGTCTCGCCGGGGTGGTCGATCGACACCACGACGTACCCGCGGCCGGCCAGTTCCTCGGCGGTGGTGGTGCCGATGGTGCGTTGATCGGTCAGACCCGGGCTGTACAGCACGACCGGTCGTCGTTCGGGTCGTGCGGGCGCGTCGACGTGCGAGTGGGTCGGGGTGGCGCCCCACGCCACGCCGCTCGTCGGCAACTGCGGGTAGAGGATCGACACGAGTGGTGGGAGGAACGCCGTCGTCGCGCCCGGCGTCATCTGCGGCGCGACCGGGTGGTCACGGACGTCGAGGGCCGGGTAGTACACCGAGGCCATCACGCCGCGCGGCTCGCCGGGGGCGTCGGGCCACGGGTCCGGCCGGTCCTTGTCCACCAGGTGCAGCGTGGTGACGCCGACTCGGTGCGGTCCGGTCGGCGCGGGCAGGCTCGGGATCAGCCCCACCTTCGCCTCGGCGACGCCCGTCAAGCTCGCCGTGAGGATGGCCAACGTTGTTATGGACACATTTGTCCTGTGGAACATGTTTCCCCCCTGTGCAGTGCCTTTATTACGGTGACGATGCCGCGTATACGCGGCCCAGGTAGTCCCACAGAGCGTCGCCGAGGTCGTCGACCTGCTGTCCCGCCAGCACGTCCCGCAGCACGCCTCGGCCGTTCTCCCGGAAGAACGCGCTCATCGAACGCAGGATGTCCCGGTCGCCGGCGGCGAACGTCTCGCCTATGGCGGCCAACCTTCGCGAGGTCCGGAGCACCTCCGGGTCGTCCACCGGGTCGTCGGCGCGGTAGTGCTCGACCACCTTCGCCAGCACCTCGGGCCATTCCTCGTCCAGCCGTTTCCGGGCGTCCGGACCGATTTCGAAGGCGTGTTGGTCCAGGAAATCGCGTTGTTCCCGGGTCAGGTGCCGGTCGAAGATCGTGGTGCTGCCCAGCAGGGCGAGCAGCCGGTCCGAGTCCGGCCGGGTGGTCGCGGTCAACTGGACGAGCAGCCCTCTCGTCTGGCGGCGCAACGCGTTGAGCCGCCACACCTGTTCGTCCAGCTGTTCGAGGTGCCCGGTTAGCACGTCGGCGAGCGGTCCCGGGTCCGAGGTGTCGACCAGCACGTCGCCGATCTCTTCCAGCGACATGCCCAACTGCCGGAGCAGCCGGATCTGGTAGAGCCGGTGCAAGTCGGCCTCGGTGTACCGGCGATGGCCCGACCGCGTCCACTCGCCGGGTCGCAGCAGGCCCAGTTCGTCGGAGTGGTGCAGCGTGCGGACCGTCATCCCGGCGATCTTTGCCAACGCCCCGACGCTCCACCGCGGCTGGTCGACCCCCCCTGTCCTGGTCACGACACCGACCATAGAACCTCACGCAACGTCAGGTTCAAGTCCGATTCACGGATGGGTGAACGGGACTCTGGTGCGAACCCCTACCAGGTGGCAGGAGTCTTGGGAGCGCTTCCACGGAGGGGTCGACGGTTACCACGCTGGGCGCACCGCCTACGCCTGTGGGGTTCCAGAACTCTGCACTGAGGCGCTGAGCTGCGGTGATCGCGCAGAAGTAGCTGTAGGAGCATGATCGTGGGGCGTGGCGCCACGACTGCTGTACCTGATCTTCGTCCGGCTCGTTGCGTTGGCTGGCTGGTCCTGCTCGGCCGGTCATCGGCGGCCAAGGACTTGGAGCTGCTGGTGCTGCGGCACGAAGTCGCCGTACTGCGCCGCACCAACCCCCGCCCGCGGCTGGAGTGGGCGGATCGCGCGGTGCTCGCCGCGCTGGTGCGCCGACTCCCCCAGATGCTGCGCGAGCACCGATTGGTGACACCGGGCACCATCCTCCGATGGCACCGGCGCCTGGTCGCGAAGAAGTGGACCTACCCCACCCGGACCGGCCGCCCACCGGTCGACGACGCCGTCGTGGCGTTGATCGAGCGGATGGCCCGAGAGAACGCCGGCTGGGGCTACCGCAGGATCCAAGGCGAGCTGCTCAAGCTCGGCCACCGGGTAGGCGCCTCAACGGTCCGCCGCGTGCTCAAGCGCCTGCGGATACCACCCACGCCCCAGCGCGACACCAACACCCCCTGGCGACGATTCCTCCGCGCGCAGGCCACGAGCATGCTGGCCTGCGACTTCTTCCACGTCGACTGCGCCGTCACCCTCAAGCGCGTGTATGTGTTCTTCGTGGTGGAAGTCGCCACCCGCTACGTCCACATCCTCGGCGCCTCCACCAACCCCGATGGTCCTTGGACTACCCAGCAGGCCCGCAACCTGCTGATGGACCTGGCCGATCGGGCCGACGACTTCCGGTTCCTCATCCGGGACCGGGCCGGCCAGTTCACCGCCTCGTTCGACGCTGTCTTCTCCGGCGCAGGCATCAAGGTCGTGAAAATTCCACCACGCTGCCCGCGAGCCAACGCCCACGCCGAACGGTTCGTCGGCACCATCAGACGCGAAGCCACCGACCGACTACTCATCATCAACGAACACCACCTGCGAGCGGTCCTGGACCGCTACGCGGCCCACTACAACCACCACCGACCACACCAAGCACTCCAGCTCGCACCACCACGACCGGACCAGCCGATCACGGAGCCGCGCTGCACCTCGATACGTCGCCGACCAGTCCTCGGCGGCCTCATCAACGAGTACGAACCCACAGCCGCCTAACCGCAGGTCAGGTCATGTGGCTGACTTTTGGAACCCCACACCTGCGCCGCCCTGCGCGCTCCAACGACCGGACCCCTCGTCCCCTGCGGGCATCATGACCGAGATGACCGCCAGAGCACCGCTACTCAGGACACCACGATCCGACCATGCTCACCGCTCCCTCTGTCACAACCCCGACAGCGAGAGCGTCACAGTGCGACCGCATCGGGAATAGGCGCATTCCTCGACGCCACTCACTCCGTCGTTCCGGCACCAGCCAAGTAGCACGAGCAAGAATTCAGTGCCTCAGTTGATCGCGATCCGTCGCAGCTCAACCAACCAGCCGACCACTTTACTCGGGCCAACGCCCAGTCAAGGGATCCGACCACCGTCCCTCAGGCCGAGCAACGACGTGTCCGGCGAGGTGAAGCAGCACAAACACCGGCCAGAGATCGCACGAAACGACGAGTCAAGGGTTCGCTGAGCGGTGTGCTCGCCCCCAGGAACGAACCAAGATCACAAAAGAGGGCCCTCGCAGTGGCTGACCTGCGAAGACCCTCTTGGCCGTCGGGACGACAGGATTTGAACCTGCGACCCCTTGACCCCCAGGGTGGATCGGATCATGGTCTGAGCTGCGGAAACGCCGAACCGGCAGGCCATGACCTTGCGGTTGGTTGCACTTGAGCGCAGCTCGAACCTGTTGTCCCACCTTGACTTCTCCCAATTTCCTCCCATCTTCCTCCCATGACGAGCTTGTGTCGACCGCAGCGGGCGTCGAACGCCTGTACATGAATCAAGTGGCCAAAGGATTCGGCAGCATGCGATTCTTATCGCAAGCGTTTCAACCGGGTGTACAGCTCGCAAACTACGACCGGACTACCCGATCACAGAGCCGCATCACACGTCGACACGCCGCCGACCTACCCTCGGCAACCTGAACAATCTACGAATCCACAGCAGCCCAACCGAAGGCCAGTCTGCGTGGCCTGCGGTTAGCATCCCACACAGCCGAACACCCCTTGACTGAGTGGAAGTTTTCGTCGACTCCGCATTCGTACCGAACGTCGAGCCGACGCTCGCCAGGCAACACCCAGCCCGACCCGCTCGATTATTGCCCATGAAAAATCATTCTGGATTGATCACTAAAACCATCTATCGCCTTCTCAATTCACGCGCCACCTCGATATCCTTCTTCAAGGCACTCAACCGCCAGGGCAGCCGGCCGTCGTCTAGGACAACGACGCGCAGCACCTCACCAATCTCCGGCCTGACATCCGAGCCAGCATGCCACAGCGGAGTCTTCGTTTTGTCGATCAATCCTTCCCCGCCGCCGTCAAAACGCACTCTGACACCCCACGGCAAGTTCTCGAGCACCACCACGTCCATTTCACGGTGCAAGTCACTCATGACCTAACGCCCCTTCGGCTGCCACACCCTGCTCACAGTGAGCTCGTTGAACCGGTCAAGTCTACCCACCGGAATGGCGAACTCGATTCGCGCACTGCCTCCAGGTCCTTGCCAGTCATACCAATGGGCGGTGTCTGCGAACTCAGTCAAAAAGTCCGGATGCATATCGTACCTGATCAACCCGTCGGCGTACCCCCTCTTCCTTGGTACTCCGCAGCTACGCCGTACTCTCCAAAGTAGACGGATTGGTCATCGTCCTGATGTGAAGCCGGATTAGGACCATTAGTGATCTCGTGGTCCAAGTCGCTCGATTTTGGCGTCCGATAGATGGAGACGGGCTTTCCGCAGTTGTGAACCAAAAAGTCCACACCGGCTGACACAACGTAGTAGGTGTGGACGCCGTCAATGGTCAGGTCGTAGACCGGTTCGAAGCGGGTGTATCGCTTGACGTCGGTGACCTGCGGCGAGGTGCTGTCGGTTGAGGT
>JASLAV010000466.1 GCA_030146905.1 Lentzea sp.
GTTGACCTCGTCGGTGATCTTCTCGACGATCCGCTCGGAGCCCACGCCGTACGGGAGCTCCGTGACGGTGATGGCCTGCCGCCCCCTGGAACCCTCCAGCGGACCGATCTCGACCTTGGCGCGCATGCGGACGACACCGCGACCGGTCTCGTAGGCCTTCCTGACCTCGTCGAGGCCCAGCAGGATGCCGCCGGTCGGCAGGTCGGGCCCCGGCACGAACTCCATCAGCTTGTCGAGGTCGGCGTTCGGGTGCGTGATCAGCCACCGCGCCGCCCCGACCACCTCGCGGAGGTTGTGCGGGATCATGTTCGTGGCCATGCCGACCGCGATGCCGGACGTGCCGTTGACCAGCAGGTTCGGGAACGCCGCCGGGAGGACGCTCGGCTCTTCCAGCGAGCCGTCGTAGTTCGGCCGGAAGTCGACCGTCTCCTCGTTGAGCTCGCTGACCAGCTGCATGGCGACCGGCGACATGCGGCACTCCGTGTACCTGCTCGCAGCCGGTCCATCGTCCGGGGAACCGAAGTTGCCATGTCCGTCGATCAACGGCTCGTTGAGGCTGAAATCCTGTGCGAGGCGAACCAACGCGTCGTAGATCGCCGTGTCGCCGTGCGGGTGGTACTTGCCCATGCAGTTGTGCACGATCTGGCCGTCGACGACGAACGCGTGCTCATCGGTGGCGACCTGGATGTCGTAGGTCGTGTCCGGCGCGACCGGTTCGACCGACGTCACCTCGAGGAAGCTGAAGCCGGACAAGTCTTCGAGGCGCGACGCGAGCGGCGACCCGATCCGGCGCAGCTTCTCGATCCACCCGTTCTCGCGGGCTCGCCCGAGCGGGAAGGAACGGTCTGCGAGCGCCTTGCCGTGCCGATCCTTGCCGTAGCGGACATCGGCGCCCAGCGACGCGCGGAACGCCACGCCGTCGGTGCCGCGGAACCAGCCGCCGCCCTGGTGCGCGGCCGAGAACTCCTCCACCACCCGCGCGCTCGGCAGCCTGTCGTTGCCCTGCTTGCCGCCGTAGCGGTAGGCGATGGACAGGATCTGCCGCAGACCGTCCTGCTTGTAGCCGATCTTCGTCCAGGGCAGCAGCGCCAGCGCCAGAGCAGCGGCGTCACGGCCGGAGATCGACAGTCCCAGCACCGTCTTGTGCCCGGTCGTGCTGACACGGGACCAGTGGTGACCGTGGACACCGACGTCGGCGAGCATGCCGTGCAACTGGTCGATCAACCGCCGGCTCGTGCTGACGAGCACGATCTCCCGGTTCTGCTTGCGCACGTAGCCGTCGCCGTCGAAGAAGCCCGCGATGAACGGCGCCCACGCGGAACGGTCCGCCAGCACGCTCGGCGGCACGACCTTCCGGTCGCTGAGCGGCGTCGCGACCTCCAGCAACGCGTCGTGGCGCGCGAAGGTGAGGATGTGCTGGTCCTTGTGCCTCGGGTTCTTCGCGACGCGCTTGCCACGCGTGACGTCGACCCCGTTGAGGATCGCCCAGCCGTGCGCGACGTCGAGCGGCTCGCTGTCGACCATGTGGATGCGCACCCGGCCGTCAGCGGCACGCTTCCGGTCGACCGCGAAGCCCTCGGCGACGACGAGACCCTGCACGTAGGCACCGACGTCACCGGCGTCCGACTCCAGCCCGGCCTGCCGGCTCGCGCCGTAGGCGATCGTCCGCCGCCCGGCCAGCTCCGTTGCCGGAGTCCAGCCGATCGACAGGTCGGCCTCGACTGTCCGGAACCTCTGACCAGGCGTGACCAGCATCGTGCGGCCGTTCGACCAGGTGACGCGCACGAGCTCGGAGACCGGGTTCTCGTACACCTCGCTGACCGGCACGGCCGTGCCGCGGCCGTCGAGCACGAGATCACCGATCTCGATCTCCTCGATCGGCCTCAGCCCGCCCGGCGTCGACACGAGCGCCCCCCGCACGAAGCAGTCGCCCACGACGCGCGACGACTTCACGTAGGCGTGGTTCGGCCGGTACCCGTTCTCGTGCATCGAGAAGAGGATGCGGCGGTGCACCGGCTTGAGGCCGTCCCGCGCGTCCGGCAGAGCCCGCGAGTGGATCACCGAGTACGCGTACTCCAGGTACGAGTCCTCGATCTCCGTCTTGAGCGAGTTGTCGAGCACCTTGGCGCCGGCCCGGTCGAAGGCGGCGGGGTCGACCTTGGTCGTGGGTCCCTTGCGGCGTGCCATGACTGTGTTCCAGCTCTTTCTGTCTGAATGCTCAGAGGTCGATGGCCGACTGGTCGACCCGTGCGGCGGACTCGACGAGCCAGTTGCGGCGCGGCTCGACCTTCTCGCCCATCAGCAGTTCGAGGGCTTCCTCCGCGGCCTCGGCGTCGTCCATGGTGATGCGGCGGACACTGCGCGACGCGGGGTTCATCGTGGTGTCCCACAGCTCGTCCGCGTCCATCTCGCCCAGGCCCTTGAACCGCGGCACCGGCGTGACGACCGACTTGCCCGCCTTCTCCAGCGAAGCGACCTTCTGCTCCATCTGGCGCTGGGTGAAGGTGAAGTGCGTCTCGGGGTTGCGGCCGCGCGTCATCACCTTGTGCAACGGGGGCATGGCGGCGTAGAGCCGCCCGTCCTCGATCACCGGACGCATGTACTTGGCGAACAACGTGATCAGCAACGTCCGGATGTGGCTGCCGTCGACGTCCGCGTCGGCCATCAGGATCACGCGGCCGTAGCGCATCTGGGAGATGTCGAACGTGCGGCCGGTGCCGGCGCCCAGTACCTGGACGATGGAGGCGATCTCGGCGTTGCGCAGGGTGTCGGCCAGTGAGGCCTTCTGGACGTTGAGGATCTTGCCGCGCAACGGGAGCAGCGCCTGGTACTCGGAGACGCGCGCCATGCGGGCGCTGTTGTGGACGAACACACCGGCTTCGAGGGCGAAGTTGTGGTAGCCGTCCACGGTCAGGTCGTAGACGTCCTCGCGCTCCGGCAGCACCTCGACGGAGGCGACGGAGTGGTTCACCAACGACGCAGCTTCCCGCAGACGGGCGAAGTCGTCGTCGTAGTGCGCCAGGACGTTCAGGAACTTCAGGCCGGTCTTGGCGTTCTCCCGGCGATCGAGCTCGTAGGACAACGCCATGTCGAAGTCGGACCGGGTTTCGAGCAACGGCGCCAACCGCTTCAACGCGGCGATCCGGCGACCTTCTGCCTGCTTGGCGACGCGTTCGGCCCGCGGGGTCGACTCGACGTACCGGCGACGGCCTGCCTGGACCTTCTCCAGGTGCCCGGTCGAAGCGTCGGCCATGCGCTGCTTCATCCGCGCCGAGTGCTCACGGCCGAACTCGCGGTTGTTCTCGTGCCAGGCGATGACCGCTTCCCGCTGGCGCTGACGTTCCGCCGGGTCGGAGAACTGGTCGACGGTGGTGCGGGACCGCCAGGCGAGCAGCTCCTCGTCCTGCCACTGGGCCAGGGAGCGCTCACGCCACTGCTCGCGCTTGCCGGGCTGGGCGAAGAACGCGCGGACCCGCTCGGCGGCTGCGGCACGGTGCTCGGGCTCGGCCCAGTACCCGGCCTGCAGTGCACGCATGCGCTCGGCGTAGGCGGCCTTCTCGTCGGCGCCCAGCGCCGCGTACCAGTCCTGGAAGCCCTTCTCGACGCGGGCGCGGAACTCGGGGTCCTGGTTGCGCTCCGCGAGACGAGCGAGGCAGGAGGCCCGGAACTCCGGGTCCTTCCACTGCTCGGACAGCATCGCGGACTTGAACTCGGTGCCGCCGGCCGCGAGCCATGCCCGGTAGCCCTCGTGCACGTGCTCGCCCATCATGGCGGCGTGCAGTGCCGCGTGGTCTTCCCACGTCATCCGCTTGAGGTTGCGCGGATCGTTGTTCCGCTTGTTCACGTCGACGTGGTGGCGGACGTTGCCGTCGGCCGCGTCGTCGAGGCCGTGGCGGAGGTTGTGCGCGTCGGCCAGGTAGTGGGTGTAGACCCACTCCTGGCGGTCGTTCATCCAGACCCGCTCGTAACCGTCGAGCTTGTGACCTTCGGCTTTGGAGGACACCGAGCGGTACAGCGGCATCAGCGAGTCGCCGGGAAGCAGAGCGTCCGCGCGCCGGTACGAGCCGTCACGCAGCCGGAACAGGTGGTCCGGCGTGCAGCGCACCGACTCGCCGTTGTCCAGCGTGACGCGGACCAGGGACGCGTCCTGCTTCGTCAGCCGCGGCTCGACCAGCGGCACGACGACGACCCGGCCCGCCTTGTTCGTGGCATAGCCGAAGTGGGTGACTCCCCGCTGCCAGTCGCGGACGAGGTCGAGGAACGACATCGACCTGCCAGAGGCCAGCGCGACCTGCGTTTCGCCGGTAAAGCAGCCGAGGGCGCTGTCGCCCTCCACGAGGAACAGCTCGGAGCGCGACACCCCGGTGGTGCGGCAGTCGACCAGCTTGGCCGGCATCGCCGCGCCTTCCAGCGCCGTCTTGCGGCGGGCCGCGTCCTTCTGCTGCTTCTGCG
>JASLAV010000471.1 GCA_030146905.1 Lentzea sp.
CAGGACGACCTGGTCGAGGTCCAGCAGCTGCACCAGGTTCGCCACCGCCGCCCCGAGCACCCGCGCCGCCTCCACGCCGGTGGACGCGGCGTGGACCGCCTCGACGCATCCACGCCGCCCGCACACGCACAGCGGGCCGTCGAGCTGGATCGTCATGTGCCCGAACTCGCCGGCACCCGACCGCGCGCCGCGGTGGACCTCTCCCCCGAGCAGCAGGCCGACGCCCAGGCCGGTGCCCACGAACACCAGCGCCGCGTCCCGCAGGGGGCGGCGCCACGCCTCGGCGAGCACGGCCGCGTTGGTGTCCTTGTCGACCACGACCGGGAGCCCGAGGCGTTCCTCCGCCCACGCCCGCAGCGGCACCGAGTCCCAGCCGGGCAGACCGTTCGGGGACACCACGCCGCCGGGGTGGTCGAGCGGGCCGGCGATGCCGATGCCGAGCCCGAGCACCTTCTCCCCCGCGGAGACCAGCGGCTCCAGCGCGTCCAGCACGTCGCCGGGCGTGAACATGGGCGCCAGCGGCACGACCGACGCCGACACCACCTCGCCGGTCAGGCCGAGCCGGACCACGCGCAGCTCGTCGCGGTCGACGTAGGCCCCGTAGGCGAAGGCGCCGCCGGCGGCGAGCCGGAGCGACATCCGGGGTTTGCCGCGGCCCCCGTCGCGCACCGCGCCGGTCTCCTCCAGCAGGCCTGCCTCCACGAGCCTGGCCACGATCTTCGAGACCGCCTGCGGGGTCAGTCCGGCGTCCTCGGCGATGGAAGCCCTGCTCAGAGCCCCCGAGCGGACGAGTCTGAGCACCGTCCGGTCGTTGTGCGAGCGCAGTGAGGTGAGGTCCACGCTCGCAATTATTCAACAGCGTTGCTTTAATCGGAAGCATGAGAGTCGGACTTCTGGGCTACGGCATCGCGGGACGGGTCTTCCACGCCCCGCTCATCTCCTCCACGGAGGGCATGGACCTCGTCGCGATCGTCACGGCGAACCCCGAGCGGCGGGCGCAGGCCCGTGCCGCCCACCCGGACGCGGCCGTCGTCACCGCGGACGAGCTGTTCGAGATGGACCTCGACCTGATCGTCGTCGGCACCCCGAACCGGACGCACGCCGAGTACGCGCGGCGCGCGATCGACAAGGGTGTCGCGGTGGTCGTCGACAAGCCGTTCGCACCGACCTCCGCGCAGGCCGAGGAGCTGGTGGCCGCCGCGGAGGCGAAGGGCGTGCCGCTCACGGTCTTCCAGAACCGGCGCTGGGACAGCGACTTCCTGACCCTCCGCGAGGTGCTCGGCGAGCTGGGCGACGTCCGGCGGTTCGAGTCCCGCTACGAGCGCTGGATGCCGGAGATCTGGGACAACTGGCGCGAGTTCGGCGCCCCCGAGGAGGCGGGCGGTCTGCTGTACGACCTCGGCGCGCACCTCGTCGACCAGGCCCTGCAGCTCTTCGGGCCGGTCAGGACCGTGTACGCGGAGCTCGACCTGCGGCGGCCGGGCGCGCAGGTCGACGACGACGTGTTCGTGGCGCTGACGCACGAGAACGGCGTGCGCTCGCACCTGTGGGCGAACGCGCACGCGGCGAACCACGGACCGCGGTTCCGCGCGCTCGGCAGCGAGGGCGCGTTCGAGATCAGCGGGATGGACGAGCAGGAGGACGCGCTCGAAGCAGGCCGTCGTCCCACCGACCCCGACTGGGGTCACGAGGACCGCACCGGCCGGCTCGGTGTCCTCGGCAAGACGTCGGAGGTCACCGTCGAACGCGGTGCCTACCAGACCTTCTACGCCGAACTGGCGGCCGGACGCGTTCCCGTCGGCCCCGCCGGCGCCGTCGACGCGCTGCGGGTCATCGAGGCCGCCTTCACGTCCGCACGCGAGAACAGGGTGGTGGAGCTGTGAGCACGAGTGAGGAACTGCTCGCCCAGGAGCGGCGCCTGCAGTTCGACCGGTTCGGCAACGACGTCGCGATCGAGCTTGGGCTGCACCTGCTCGACGCCGCCCGCGAGCAGGGACTGCCGATCGCGATCTCGGTGCGGCGCAACGGGCACAGGCTCTTCCACGCCGCGCTGCCGGGCACCGCGCCGGACAACGACAGGTGGCTGGAGCGCAAGGCGCGCGTCGTCGACCTGTTCGGGCACAGCTCGTTCTACGTCGGTACGACGTTCCGCGAGAAGGGCAAGACGTTCGAGGAGGAGTCACGCCTCGACGCCGACCTGTACGCGGCGCACGGCGGGGTCTTCCCCGTCATCCTCCGCGGCACCGGTCCGGTGGGCACCGTGGGCGTCTCGGGACTCCCGCAGGCCGACGACCACGAGTTCGTCGTCACCCAGCTCGACTCGTTCCTGAACTCCCGGGACGTGTAATAGCACGAATAGGTGCCGGCACAAAATCCGAACGCCTGTTCCGATCAGTGCCCGAAGCCTCGACGTTGTATTGACGCACACCACTTCGAGTGGATTCGAACCCACTCGGAGTGGTGTTGTATATCATCACCGCAAGCCTCCTCGAGGTGCACAATGGAGTGACCCTGCTGAGCCGAACGAGTGGCTCTTTCCATACACTGAGAAGTAATCCAAACTCACCCACCAGCGGACTCTACCCCGTCCGATTACGGCAGAAGTTGTACGCTCCGTAGCACCATCAGGTCTAATCCACCCACCCGAATGTCGCCTTCTTGGCCCCTTCACAGTGCTCAATCGCGAGAACTAACGTCCTTTCCGGCTTATCGGTTTGGTTCATTAGCGCATTGAGATGGGTGGGTGCAGGTTGTGACTGTGACGGATTCTGACCTCAACGAGGGCCGTCAGCAGCTGAGTTTGGGTACGGCCGCCGCTCGTAATCTGGCCACGACCACCAAGTCCGTACCGCAGATGCAGGGAATCACCTCCCGGTGGCTGCTCAAGGTGCTGCCCTGGGTCCAGGCCTCCGGCGGTGCGTACCGCGTCAACCGCCGCCTCACCTACACGCTGGGCGACGGGCGCGTCTCGTTCACGAACATCGGTGCCCAGGTCCACGTCATCCCGATGGAGCTCACCGAGCTGTCCCTGCTCAAGGGCTTCGACGACGAGATCGCCCTCTCCGCGCTGGCCGGCCGCTTCACGCAGCAGGAGTTCGGCATCGGCGAGGTCATCGTCGAGAAGGGCCGCCCGAAGGACCAGGTCGTCCTCATCGCGCACGGCAAGGTCGACAAGGTCGGCACCGGCGAGTACGGCGGCCAGACCGTGCTCGGCAACCTGGCCGACGGCCAGTACTTCGGCGAGACCGTCCTCGCGGGACCCCAGGGCGAGTGGGAGTTCACCGCCAAGGCCGTCACCCCCGTCACCGTGCTCACGCTGTCCTGGCAGGACTTCCAGGCGCTCAACGGCGAGGCGGGCGGCCTGCGCGCCCACATCCAGCAGGCGTTCAACAGCCGCAACAAGCCCCAGGACGAGCACGGCGAGGCCGAGATCGACCTGGCGTCCGGCCACGACGGCGAGCCCGTGCTGCCCGGCACGTTCGTCGACTACGAGCTCACGCCGCGCGAGTACGAGCTGAGCGTCGCGCAGACCGT
>JASLAV010000657.1 GCA_030146905.1 Lentzea sp.
CTTCGGCATCCCGACCAGCCCGTACACGCTGGACGTGTTCACGATGACGCCGTAGTTCCGCTCGACGAGCATCGGCAGGAACGCCCGCGTGCCGTTGACCACGCCCCAGTAGTTGATGTCGAACAGCCAGGAGTCGTCCTCGGGCACGGTGTTCAGCACGGTCGCGTGCGTGGCGACGCCCGCGTTGTTGAACACCGCGGCCAACGGCATCGAGAGCCACTTCCGCGTCTCCTCGGCGAACCGCCGCACGTCGTCGGCGTCGCGCACGTCGAGGACCCGGCTGAGCACCGGGCCCCTCAGCGACGCGGCCGTCTCCGCCAGGCCCGCCTCGTCGACGTCGGCGACGACCACCGGTGAACCGAGCCGGGACAGCCGCTGCGCGAGGCTGCGGCCGATTCCCGACGCGGCTCCGGTGATCACGGCCGGGCGACCCGCGATCCTGCGCACCATGGGGGCTCCTGTCGTCGTTGACGGCGGAGCTCCACGTTAGCGGCGCCCCACGTCAGCGGCGCAGCTCGGGGAACTGGTCGTCGCGCCACTCCCCCGCTCCGCCGTCGCCCTTCTCCTCCCGCGTGCGCAGGTCGACGCGGCGGATCTTGCCGGACACGGTCTTGGGCAGCTCGAAGAACTCGAGGCGCCGGATCCGCTGGAACGGCGCCAGGTTCTCGCGGGCGTGCCGCAGGATCTCCAGCGCCGTCTCGCGGTTCGGCTCCCACCCCGCGCTCAGCGCCACGTACGCCTTGGGCACCGCGAGCCGCAGCGGATCGGGTGACGGGACGACGGCGGCCTCGGTGACCGCCGGGTGCTCGATCAGCACGCTCTCCAGCTCGAACGGCGAGATCTTGTAGTCCGACGCCTTGAACACGTCGTCGGTCCGCCCGATGTAGAAGAGGTAGCCGTCCTCGTCACGGCTCGCGATGTCGCCGGTGTGGTAGTAGCCGCCGGCCATCGCGTCGGCGTTGCGCTCCTCGTCGCCGAAGTAGCCGACCATCAGCGACATCGGCCGTCGCGCCAGGTCGACGCAGATCTCGCCCTCGTCCGCCTGCTCGCCGGTGATCGGGTCGACGAGCACGACGGGGACGCCCTGGATCGGCCGTCCCATCGAGCCTGGCTTCACCTCGGCGCCGGGCACGTTGCCGACCGACAGCGTGGTCTCGGTCTGCCCGAACCCGTCCCGCAGCGTGAGGCCCCACTGCTGCCGGACCTGGTCGACCACCTCGGGGTTGAGCGGCTCCCCCGCGGCCGCGACCTCCCGCAACGAACCGGGCCCGCCGCTGAGGTCCGCCTTGATCAGCATCCGCCACACGGTCGGCGGCGCGCAGAACGTCGTGACGCCCTTGTCCCGGATCTGGCCGAGCAGCGCGGCCGCGTCGAAGCGGGCGTAGTTGTACACGAAGATCGTCGCTTCGGCGATCCACGGCGCGAAGAAGCAGCTCCACGCGTGCTTGGCCCAGCCCGGCGAGCTGATGTTGAGGTGCACGTCGCCGGGGCGGACACCGATCCAGCGCATCGTCGTGAGGTGGCCGACCGGGTAGGAGACCTGGGTGTGCTCGACGAGCTTCGGCCGGCTCGTGGTGCCGGAGGTGAAGTACAGCAGCAGCCGGTCGGCGGCGCTGGTGCGCGGGTGCGGCAGCGGGTCGTCCGGCGACTGCGCGGCGCCGGCGTAGTCCAGCCAGCCCGGCGCGGTACCGCCCACGGCGATGAGGACGGGACCGTTCTCGAACTTGCCGGCCTCCCCCACGCCCGCGATGACGTGCCGCACGGAGCCGCGGTGCAGCCGGTCCGCGAGGTCGGCCGGGCCGAGCGCCGTGGTGGTCGGCATGATGACCGCGCCGAGCTTCATCACGGCGAGCATGGACTCCCACAGCTCGACCTGGTTGCCGAGCATGATCATGACGCTGTCGCCCTTGCCCACGCCGTGCGACGCGAGCCAGTGCGCGACGCGGTTCGACCGGCGGCGCATCTCGTCGAACGTGCAGGCGCGCACGGACCCGTCCTCCTCGACGAGGTGCAACGCCGTCGTGTCGTTGCCGTCGGCGATGACGTCGAACCAGTCGTGCGCCCAGTTGAAGCCGTCGCCCTCGAAGCTCGGCCAGGCGAACGACTCGGGATCGGTGAGCATCAGGTCGCGGGCCGCGCGGTAGGTGTCGTGACTGGACATTCCCAGAGGGTGGGGAGAACCGGAGCGGTCGGTATACCCCCGTCCGGGGGTGTACCCCTTTTCGAGGGTGCGAGTGTCGGCGACACTGCGGGCGTGTTGCCAGACCGTTTCCAGTCGTTGCTGCCGCAGCGCCTGGACCTGCTGCGCCGAGCCACCGGGCTGCCCGTCGTGTTCGGCGGTGCCGTCACGCCCGGCAACGACCTGGTGCTGAGCAGCTTCTTCGGCACGCGGGGCACCTCGTTGCACGGCCTGCGCGTCGGCGCAGGCCGAGGTCTGGGCGGCACGGCCGTCGCACTGGGCACGGCGGTCCGCGTGAACGACTACGCCACCACCCGCGCGATCACCCACGAGTTCGACCGGATGGTGGTCGTGAACGAACGCCTGACCTCGGTGTTCGCCTACCCGGTGATGGTGCGCGGCGCGGTGCGCGGTGTGCTCTACGGGGCCGTGCGCGGGCAGACGGCCATCGGTGACCGCGCGATCAGGACGGCCGGCGCCGTCGCACAGGGCCTCGCAGGGGATCTCGACATGCCTTCTCTTCACACGCAGGCCGCACTCCGCGAACTCTCCGAGGTCGCGAAGCTCGTCCGCGACCCGGTGCTGCGCGAACGGCTGCGCAAGGTGCACCAGGACCTCGGCGGCGAGGCGCCGGTGGCGGTCCCGACGGGACTGACCCCGCGTGAACTCGATACGCTCCGGCTGGCCGCGGTCGGTGCGTCCAACCGGGAGATCGCCGCCGAACTCGGTCTGAGCACCGAAACCGTCAAGGCCTACCTCCGCGGCGCGATGCGCAAGCTGGGGGTGCACAACAGAACCGCCGCCGTCCACGCGGCGAGGTCGACGGGAGCGCTCTGAATGTCCTGGCAGCAGAAGGCCGCGATCGGTACCGACCGCCTGTTGTACAAGCTGACCGGCGGCAGGATCGGCCTCCTCTCGTTCAGCGGGCAGACCGGCCTCACGCTGATCACCGTCGGCGCGAAGTCCGGTGAGCGGCGCGAGAACCAGGTCCAGTACGTGGCCGACGGGTCGTCGATGCTCGTCGTCGGGTCCAACTGGGGCAAGCCCCACCACCCCGCCTGGACCGCGAACCTGCTCAAGAACCCGGACGTCCGGGTGAACGTGCGCGGCGACGTCCGCGAGGTGCGGGCGACGTTGCTCGAAGGGGACGAGCGCGAGGCCGCGTGGCGCAGGATGGTGGCGGCCTGGCCGGCGTTCCAGGACTACGTCGAGAAGTCAGGCGGCCGCGAGCTGCGGGTGTTCCGCCTGACGCCGCGCTGAGTCCCACGCGAGCCATGCGCAGCCCACGAGCAGCAGGACGCCGTGGGCGATCCTCGCCGCGGGTGGTGTGAAGAACTGCGGCAGGAACAACACGAAGCCGGCCGCGAACACGATCGAGGGCGCGGTCCGGAGCTTCGCCGCGACCACGACCGCGGCCACGCCCATCGTGACGAGCCCGACGCCGAACGTCGTGATGGCGACGGGGTTGTAGCGCACGGCCTCCGCCAGTTCGAGCAGGTTCGGCTGGCCGGCGATCTCGTGCAGGCCGAAGCCCTCCGCGCCGTAGTAGGGCAGCGTGAGACCGGCACCGGCCCAGAAGGTGATCGCTGCGGCGCGGTGGACCTCCAGCAGCGCGATCGGCACCAGGATGAATCCGATCATGGCGAAGAGGTGCGACAGGACCCACTCCTGTGACCCCATCGCGGCCGCGGCGCCAGCGGCCGTCGTCTCGTCCTCCCACGGCCTGACCGCGGGGTAGAGCAGGAAGAGCAGTCCCGCGGCGGTGAGCGTCCACTTCACGATTTCCCCCTGAGATCGTCGAGGTACATGCGGACGAGCTGGTCGTAGGTGTCGTCGAGCCCCTCCGGCAGGCCGAAGCCGCCGCCCGACTCGATCGACGCGAAGCCGTGCACGATCACCCGCAGCCGCCGCGTGGCGTGGACGGCCTCCGAGCCCTCCAGCCCGTAGCTCCGCAACGTCGCGAGCAGGACCTCCATGAGCTTCACGCCGGCGTTGCGCTGCAGTTCGTCGTGCAACGGGTTCATCGGCACGACCGCGTAGCGGTTCGGGTGATCCGCGACGTACGCGCGGTAGGCGTGCATCAGCGCTTCGACGGCGTCGCTGCCCGCCAGCCCCAGCACCGCCTCCGTGAACCGGGCGGTCATGTCCTCCAGCACCCGCACACCGAGGTGACCCCGCAGCTCGCCGAGGCTCGCGACGTGCTTGTACAACGAGGGCGTGGCGACACCGGTCCGCGCGGCGACGGCGGCCAGCGTCAGTCCCGTGACACCCTGCTCGTCGACCAGCTCCAGCGCGGCGTCCACGACCTTGGTGGTGGTGAGACCAGCTCGAACAGCCATAGCTTAAAAGCTAATGGCGTTAGCCAGCTCAGTCAAGCACAGCCGCCGAAACCACACCGATGCACGGCGCGCGGAGCTGTGGTCTGAACCTGTGGCGCTCCCATTTCGCCACTTGAAGTTCCACTCCCCGTTGAATCCGCTGGTCAGCGTCCAGCCTCCTTGAGAGCGCTCTCACGTGACAAAAAGATGAAAACCTTTACACGTTGACCGAGGGTCACGGCGTGACAACACTTCTGAACCACTGGGCGCAACAACTAAACACC